>JAKBTR010000088.1 GCA_021844275.1 Nitrospirota bacterium
TTTATTGATCTTTAAACCCAAAAAGACACTTTCATGCTGCTCTCCTGACTTTCCCGATCGTTGGATGACGGGAGCTGGAGAACACAAGGACAGGAAGCCGGAAGGAGAACGAACGATGATCACCAAAAAAACCCTGCTCCAAATATCCCGATCGGTCGAGGAATATTACGAGATGCTCGCGCATCTCCAGCAGAACAACGACCAGATGTCTGAACTGCAGCGCAGGGGAGTGGAAATCACGACCCAGCGTCTGGAAGTGGTCAAGGGCCTCGAGGAAACCCATTCGCTTCTTGCGGAAATCAAGACGCGCCAGCAAGCCATGGTCACAAAGGAACGGGAACTGGCCGCACTCGAACAGTCCATCATGGATCGGGTTCGGATGATTTCGGACGACACGAAGGCCATCCTGGCCAAACTGTCCGAAGGACTGGAAGAATAGGAGAGACTCTCATGAACTTCTTTAATTCGGACAAATTCGATCCGGAAAAGCTTCTTCCCCCCCTCCCGCCGGAAGAGTCTTCCTTCGCTTCAGAAGCCAAAGCCCGGGAGATTGGAGAAAAGGACGGCAAGGAGCGCATTCCGGAAATCACGGCTTATTCGCCTTCCCAGTTTGAACTGGGTCTTCTTTCCTATGGCGAGCAACGGGTCAACAGGGTTGTGGAAAGCGCCCAGGAATCACGCGCCCGGATTAACAAGACACTCCAGCCGATCATTTCCCGGCTTTCGAACATTAATACCCGCTGGAGAAATGTGCGCGACCGCGTGGATGAACGCAAGAAAGAGCTTGACCGGGATTTTATCGTTCCCCTGAACAAGTTTTTCCACTGGGCGATCATTATTTTTCTGGGGTTCGGAGAGTTTCCGCTGAACGCCATTGTGTTCCGGATGTTCGGCGAACCGGAACTGATGACCTATATCATGAGTTCGACTCTGGCCGTCACGATTCCTCTTCTGGCCATGTACAGCGGCATTCAGCTTCGACACGGGGTGCCCCGGCTTGCCGGAAACATCATCGTGGGCGGACTGATGCCGGTTTCCATCGGAGGAGCTCTGGGTGCCGTCACATACGTCCGGTCTGTCTACCTCGAAACCGGCGGTCACATCCAAAACGCCGTCGGCTCCGATCCCAAGGCGCTGGGATATTCGATTTTCGCCCTGAACCTCCTGGTCTTTTCGGCCGCTCTGGTCACCTCCTACATGTCCCATGACCCGGATGAAAAGCTGGACCACCTGCGCCGGTCGATTATTACCCTCGAACGCAAGAGGAAACCTCTTCTGGTCATGTATTCGGAAACCGCAAGCCGACTGAACGCCGTTTTGCGTGTTGCTTCTGCCCGGATTGAGGCAGAAAGGGCCAGGACACTTTCCCTGATCTATCTGTACCGGCAGGCAAACTCCAACGCCAGAAGCCCCAATCCGGTTCCTCTGGTCTTCAACCGTCCCCCCGAGTTTCCGCAGGCCAAGCTCTGGGACGCGGTCACAGAGAACCCTGATGATATCTAGACCACATGAGGAGATTGTTCCATGCGAAAACATAGCCTGATTCTCTGGCCGACACTGGTTCTGTCCATGCTTCTGGCAGCCTGCAGTCACAATAACAAGGGAGCAAAGGCCACCGCCTCCAAAAACGGGGCGGCGTCCCAAAATGCGGCCGTTCCGGAAGTGCACCAGCATAAAACCGTTCTGATCCTGCTGGACAAGACAGCCAGCGTCAAAGACCAGAATACCGTCTTTTCCGAGGCGATTCGGAAAATCGTGAATTCACTTCATGCCGGAGACAAGTTCCGGTTAGCCCTGATCACAGGCGAGTCGGATGCCGATTTTGATTTTGTCGCGTCTCTCGACCTCCCCAAACCTCCTCCGTACAACCCGCTGGAGACGAACGAGGCGGTCTACAAGGACACGCTGGCCCAGCAGAAGGATGAGCGCAAGAAAAAAGTGGCCGAACTGTTTCAGAAGGTCGATGATGCCCTGAAAGCCAAGCCGACGGCCCAAAGCACGGACCTTTTCGGAGCGCTCTACGCTTCCAGTCTTTTCTTTGACAGGGTCAAGGACCAGAAAATTCTCGTCATTCTCTCCGACATGATCGAAGAAGATGCAAACTGGCGTTTTAACCACGTCCGGTGGAACGACCACCTCCGGAAAGTCATCCTGGCCCACGAAAAGAAGCTGGGGCTGATTCCCAACATGAGCGGCATTTGCGTTTATGTGGTGGGTGCGAAGGCGCCGTCTCTGGAAATGCTTCAAAACATCCGGTTTTTCTGGACCCAGTACTTTCTCCAGGCTCACGCCGGCTTCTCTCCGGACCGCTATGCCCACACCATGCTCTACTGGCCTCCACCATCCAATTGCTCCGATTCTTCGGGGAGGAACATCTGACGATGAGACGGATTCTTGAACGATTTTTCCGTCTGTTCCATCGAAGACGGAAAGAAGACAATGGCAACGGTCACCCCGTCTTCCCTCCAGACGATGGCGACACGTCCATTGACGACAAGGTCCTGAAAACAATTGCCAATCTGGGAGGTCCCCGGAGAGCGACACACTATCGTAATGGCAGATCACCACGCGTTTTTGACAAGCGCTGACACTGGACCTTCCGGACCGCTTGTCCGGAAGCCGGGTCCCGGACGAAACCGGATCCCGTTTTCCAAGGAGATTCATGATGAGTTCCAACATTCGTTTTCGGGTTCTGGACCCGTATAACGATGATATCAGCTACACCTTCGACACCAAGGACGAAGCCAAATTGTACATTGAGAAATCCTATCCGGCTCTCCGGAAAAATCTGGCGTATGTCTTTCGGATGGAGGAAGTTCAGGCGCAACAGATTTTTACCCTGAAATCCGTCCAGGATATCCTGAAGGCCCTGAAGTCGTCGGGGTATTACATCGAACCGATCCACAACGGGAAAATAGAGGATTGTCTTGGTGAAGGAGATATTGAGGAGTTCCGGGCGTTCTTTAGCGGTCGGTTCCGGTTTTTCCGTGAAAAATAGAAAACGGCCACACCCCGACCCACTTTTTCCGCCTGCGACGAGACTCCCCCTTCAGGAGGAAGGTGATTTATGAAGACGGAGGGGGATCAAGGGAAGAAGGTTCCGGAGAGTCTCCGGGTTCAGGGATGTGGCCAGAGGCCACTCGTCCATCACCGGACGGTGAACCAGATGAAGGCAGGAGACAGAAAAAGGCTCCATTGCCCGAAGGGCGCACAGGATTTGGGAGAGACATCCCAGATGAGGGTGGCTGACAAGGTGCACTCTGCAACGAGAAAGCTCACCGGGTGCAAAAAGCGAGAGAAAGCCTTTCCCTCCCGGAAAAAAAGGAGAGAGAACCCCGCCCGCTCCCTCCACAACCAACGCATGCTGAAGCGCCAGAGACCGGATTTTCCTCCGAATGACACCGGGGTCGATGGATACCCCGGACCTTGTTGCTGCGGTCATTGGATCAATCGGGTCCGGAAATTCGAACATCCATTCGAAGGGAGAATCGGAGAGACCGGACATCTCCCGGCATCGGGAAGGGTCGCTGCCTGAATCTTCCCCCCGCCCCCCCGTCAGAACCGGTTTCAGATAAGCCGGCGTTCTCTTTTCCGATGCCAGTTCCCTGAGCAAGATCGCGCTGACAACCGTTTTTCCAACCTGTGTATCCGTCCCGAGAACCAGGTCAAATTCTGGAAAAATCTCCCTTTTCTCTTCGGTGAAAGACGTTTTTATCCCTCCCGATGAAGGGAAATGGACAGCGGAATCGGATTGGTCAGACACCAGACAGCCGGACATTGCTCCCTGGACTGTTCTTCTATCTTCTGGAGAACAGATTCGGACGACGGACTCGAGACCGACAACCGGATACGGACACCGTCTGTCAATGGATTTTGACTGATACCCAGCGGCCGGGTCATATCAACAACATTTTCCACGCGGATCTTCAGGCGTTGTATTTCGACACCCTGTTTTGCGGCGACCATCATGAAAGTTCCGGCAAAGCAGGAAGCCATTCCAAACAAACAATACTGCAATGGTCCCGGAGCCAGTCCCTCCCCTCCCATGGCCTTGGGGTTGTCCATCTCCAGGGACAGCTTTCCGCTCTCGAACACAAGATCCGCATGAAACTGCGCTCCCGAACCTTTTGTGTTCCACTCTCCCTCGAGTACGTTTTCCTTCCGGGCTTTTGCCGGGTCCGAACGAAAAAGAGCGATCGTTTTTTCCAGCGCTTCCAGATTCACATGATTCAAGAGACACCTCCTTGTCGGGATGCATCCAGCAAAACCCGGATGATCGTGTCCTGTTCCCCATCCGTAAGCTCCGGAAAAATCGGCAGGGAAAGAACGGAAGACGACAGACGGTCGGTGATACCCATGTCCCCTTGGAAATAAGGTTGAAACGCCCTTTGCCTGTGCTGGGGAACAGGATAATAGATCTCCGTTCCGACTCCGGCTTCGGCCATCTTTTTTTTCACTCTGTCACGGTCTTCGGGACGACGAAACTCAATCGTATACTGGTGATAGACGGAGTCCCCCGAATCGTTCCAGTCCGGAGCCCGAAAAACATCCTGTCCGGAAAATGACTCCGTATACCGTTTGGCCAACGTCTGCCGACGTGCATTCCACCCCGGGAGAAACTCGAGCTTGGCTTCGAGAATCGCCGCCTGAAGAGCATCCAGACGGGAATTATACCCCAGCTCTTCATGAATATAGCGTTGCCGGCTTCCATGAACGCGAAGGCTCCGGATACGTTCCGCCAATTGCGCATCTTCCGTCGTCACGAGCCCCCCATCTCCCCCTCCGCCCAGATTTTTGGTCGGAAAGAAAGAATAGGCCGCCCCTTTGCTCAGTATTCCGGCACTTTTTCCGTGCAGTCTGGCTCCGATGGACTGGCAGGCGTCCTCCACGACCCAAAGCCCCCGGGATCCCGCCCAGGCGGAGATTTTTTCCATATCCGCCATCTGGCCGTAAAGATGGACGACAACGATACCCCGGACAGGATGGTTCCCCTGACGGCTCCGATAGATCTGGTCCGGCCCCTGGACACACTGGGTGAGAAGAGCATTCTCCAGTGTTTCGGGGGAAACGACATACCGATTTTCGTCCACCTCCGTCCAGACAGGGCGCCCTCCGGCCAGACAAACGGAACTTGCCGAAGCATAGAATGTAAACGAAGGAACGAGAACCGCATCCCCAGGCTCGAGTCCGGCCGCTTTCAGGAGAAGAATCAGGGCATCGGTCCCGGATGCGACTCCTGCGGCGTGCGCGGTTCCCAAAAAGTCGGCAATTTTTTTTTCGAAACGGGAAACGGTTTCTCCCAGGATAAATTGCTGGGTGGAAAGGACCGAAAGAACAGCACTCTTGACCTGTTCTCCCACCTGTCCGTATTGCCGGGTCAGATCAAAAAAAGGGATAGGCGACAAGAGATTTCCTTTCTCGAGTCAGGACAACCGATAGAGGGATAAACTTCCCATGGCTCCGGACTGTCTCCGGGCATGCTCTCGATGGGGGAGAGGGGGGATCCGGAGAATCAGACCGACCGGAAGATGGTTCGGATCATGGATCACGGAGCGGTTGGCTTTCAAAATGGTCTGCCAGAATTGGGGAGACCCGTAGATTCGGCTTTTTGCAGAAATGATCTGGAGGGTGTCTCCATCCTGCACCCGATAGAGACTGGCGCGCTTTCCGTGACGGGGATGCATGTGCGCCCACTCGATCCGCGCCAGGCGCAGATCCTTTTTGAAAGCCCGGTCCTGATTTCCAAAGAGCCGCAGATACAAACGAACCCGTCGGGATTTCATCGGATGGATCAGGGCCGATTCCCGGAGGTGGATGCGGGCGCGTTCCCGCAGTCTTGTGGCCGCATCGGGACCGGACAGCCCCGATGACTGGAGCATCTGGATCAGTTTGGGGTCTGCATGGCCTTTTGCAAGACGGGTGGAAAGGCTCCATTCGATCTGTCCCATATGGGACAGGACGGTTGCATCCTTCGGCATCTCGACCAGAGCCATCGACTCTTCCCGGAAGGCGCGCTTCATGTCACCCATCTTGAAGTAGCACCAGCCCAGACTGTCTCTGTAGGAGGGATTCTGGGGATCGAACGTCAGGGCCCGGAGGATCAGGTATCGGGCATTCACGAGATTTCCATTCTCCACAACATCTGTATATCCCAGGTAATTGAGGGCATCCGGAAAACGGGGATCCAGACGGATGGCCTCCTTGAGATCGGCCCGGACACGGGAAAGATATTTCCGGTGATTCCACTGATCAAGAAGCACCGCACGATTAAATACGAGCAGGGAGTTCCCCGGTTTCAGAACCATTGCCTGATGGAGAGCCGCCATGGCGGGTCGATATTTTTTCCAGTCTTCCAGGGTCAGGGCGAGAGAAAAATCGATTTGCCATTTTCCTGGAGCAAGTCGATGGGCTTTTCGAAGGTAAAAAACCGCCTTTTGGGGATTCCCAAGCTTCCGGTAAAGATCCCCCATGGAAAAATAGCCCTGATAACTGCCCGGAAACTTTCGGATCATGAGCTGGTAGGTGGAAATTGCGCGGTTAAAATGCAGGGAACGCTCATAGACACTTCCCAAAAATGCGAGAAGCCTGAGGTTTCCCGGATTTTTCCGGATGATCGCCTGAATTTCGTCAATCGCCGGCCCAAAACGATTCTGTTCAACCAGAAGAGAAGACAGAATCAACCGAAACCTGTCATTTCCGGGGTGCTCCTCAATAATCTCCCCCAGAAAGGAAATCGCGTCATTGATCTTGTTTTCCGCCAGATAAACTTTTAAGAGTTTCGCCTCCACCTCCGGATTTCCCGGCTGGATATGGTTCAGGATGTGCCGGTATCGGGCTTCGGCATCTTTCCATTTTCCATCCTGTGCGTCCAGATCCGCCAGAGACTCCCAACCCGGCTCAAAAGCCGGGTTGCGCTGAATGGACAGGGAGAAATATGTGCGGGCATTGTCATACTGATGCAGGCGTGTATATTCAAATCCCAGGTAAAAGGGAAGATAGGTTGAAGTCGGATCCCGCTTGATCCCGTCGGCAAGCTTTTTTAACCCTTCCTGGATCTGCCCGGTGCGGGAATACAGGTCGAAGAGAGCGACATAGGCATCCTCCTTCAGCGGGTCGATGGCAATCACCCGATCGAGGTAAATGGGAATAATTTCCTTCAGGAGGCGGACACGTTCGGATTTGTCCGTTGCAGACAGAGCAAGTTGTCGCTTGACTCTTGCCAGTTCCATCCAGGGCTTCAGGCGACCCGGATGTGCCTGTGTAAGTTCGTTCAGAGTCCGCAATGCCGAGCCGTACTGGCCAATCTGCTCTTCCAGACGCGCTTTCATGAGCGTCAGATCAATCGACTCCGGTCGATACTTCAGAGCCTTTTCCACCTCATCCAGTGCAAGATAGGGGTTATCCATACTTTCCGCAACATCTGCCTGAACCTGATGGTAGTAGGATTGCCAGGGACGGGGCGCATCAACAGGAACAGGCTTGGTGGAGGAGATGCGGGTTTCCTGTTCACCGGGAACGGAGGAAAGGGTATGGGACTGAAGGCATCCTCCCAGCCCGAGAAGGATCAGAAGCAACGGCCATCGATTGACACGGTGAATACGTTCGGGCTCCGGAATCAACGGCACTCCTTTTCAGATAAGAGGGAATCCGGCATGGAAGAACAGCGGGTCGGGTTCCTCCGGAGACGGACCTGGGGAAATTCTCCGGTCGCGATTTCCGGCTCCATCAACCGGCGTTCCCTGGATGTCGACAGGGACTGACACCGGACATGAGCAGACGAATAGGCCAATACGGCAACTTTCCAGCCATGTTTTATTCCTCCGGAAAGTCTTTCCGGCCAATATACATCCATCGACGCTTTCCGGTAAAAAGACCCGAAATCGGTGCGGGCGTAGAGAATACCGTGGCGGAGCTCGATGAAAGGCACTTCTTTTCGAATGGGAAAGGCCTTTCCCATTCTCATGCGCAAATATTGACTCCGATCGAAGGGATGTCCGCCAAAGTCAAAGGCAATGTAATGCTTGCCATGGCCTCCTTCCGATATCCGGTATTTGAGCATTTCCTGTTCATCGGCAGAAGGCCAGAGGAACCCTTTATGTCCTCCGCAATCGAAGTATCCGGAAAGCGGAGACAAGATCGCCCGATGGCCTTCGGTCAGGGAAATATGAAATCCGCCCAGCGTTTTACCCGGGAAAAAGGCAACCGATCGGACGGGACCGGAGGAACACAGAACCGGCAAAGTGACAGCAGGCAACAGGTAAAGGATCAGAAAGGAATTGGGCTCGCTGGCCGATCCCGAAACGGAACGCATCGCACCTCCCCGTCCTGTACTTTGCAATCTTCTTCATCTTTTTAGTGTAATAAACCTTCCGGGGGATTTCAAACAAGGACAAAGGCTCCAGAACGGGATTTTCCCAACAGACACAGTTTTGAATGACATCTCCGGTCCACCGGATTCACGTCCTTCGGGAAGAGGGTGTCAGAATCCGGCCCTCATCCAGATCAAGCAGGTCGAAAGGGCTCATGTTGCTGACATCAAAACGGGCCGCGACTTCCGGGTAAGCGCTTACCCGATGGGCAACCCGATCCTCGGGCACAGGACTGTTTTCGATCGAAAAGCGCCATTTCTCGATTTCTTCCGGAGACCGGGGAACCCCCCGACTCCGAACCCAGGCAAGAATTTGCTCATCCCCGATACCGGATGCCACAATCTCTGACATCTCCTCGGGGGAAATCTCGACAAAGGACAAAAAACGACCGTCAAGGTAGGGGGGCGGCATCAGAAGATTGCCCACATAAACCGGCGGAAGCTGTCCGGACAGATGAAGCCGGATCTTGTCGATCAACCGCGGAAGAATCGGGAAGCCCCCCAGTGTCTCACGCGGAGAGCGAATCGCCCGTCGGATGAAATCCTTGTCTTCCACTTGCATTAAACGTGTCTCCTTTGCCTGATTGAACCTTCCTCCTGAAGTCTTTCTCCTCCCGGAATCTCCCAAGATCCAAAGATTATGTGAGGTTCCGTCCATCGTACCGGGATTCAATCCCGATCAGGTGGAGGAGCGGAGACGGCCAGATCCGTCCGGACGTCAGGCTGGACAACGTCCAGACCCCCGACAATACAACGGACCAGCCACGGGCCGCCCCTCTCCCGAGAAGCCCCGCCTTGTCCGGAACAAGGCCGAAGACCATTTCTGAGACACGATCCACCGTTTCCCAGGAAGCGACGTTTTCATAAACCATCTGGACCGCTTCGTTCTGAAGAGACAGGATCCACAGATCCGCAATCTCGGACACCGTCCGGATTTCCGGCGTTTCCGAAAGGGAAGGGAGTCGGGAGTATCCTCCCCTGATCTCGTCATCCTCCCCGACAAAAAAAGTGTCTCCGTAAAAACGATGGAAAAAAGCCAGTATCTGGCGTACTCCAGAGCGGCCAATCTTCTCCATGGTCTCGCCCGGCAGGGTTTCCCATCCCCTTCTCCGAAGCTCGGCATCCAGGTCACTCAAATGTTTTCTATCTGCACGCGTGAGGACCCTCGCCTCCGAAAAACATCGGGCAAGGAGCCGGTTGGCGACCCCACCGGGTCCTTCATGGGCGATCATTGGCGGAAGTTCCAGCATGAGCGAGAAATCGGAAGCCATCTGAATGGTGACAGGATCCGTTTTCCGGCCGGCGACGATTTCAAGACCGACAAGCGTTCTGGGAGGCAGCCCGATGGGACGGAGCCGAAAAAGGCGCCCGGGGTGCAAAACCTCTCCGGCCAATTGGGTGACCGTCAACGTATCCAGGGAAATTCCGATAGGGGATTCGGGCGAGATATATTTTTCAATGCGCCCGATCACCTCCCGCTTCTCTTCCGGATCGTCCGGATTCATGTCCACAACCATGTTGCATCCGGAAAGGTCCGAATACTGGGTCGTCCCCGACAAGAGGGACAGGATCGAATCCCGGGCAAGAGCCGTCATCTGCCCTGCGTGAACGGCTTTCGAAAGTCCGTTTCTGACACTTTCAAGATGGACTTCCAGGGAGGAAAATTCCTTTTCGAGCCAGACGACGGGATACCCGCGCGCAAGGACCCAATGGACCAGTGGCGCACTGTAGCGGTTCGCCCCGATAACACCCAGTTTTTGGACAGGCGCTCTCATGAGGATGTCATGTCGAAGAGCGAAGGCTCCGGAAAAGGAAGAAACAATCGACGGAAAAAAGAACCGGAGCAACGACAAAGGCGACCAGATCCATGATAAATCTCATCCTTCGGGCTTTGGCCATGACAACGTCCTCCGGGGCCTGCAAGACGACAAACCAGGAATGCGTCGAGAGCCCCTGCAGGTCGCTCATGAGGGCCGAACCGAACATATACCGGTCTCCTTTCACAGAGTCCTTGAATCCTCCCGACTCCCCCTGATGAAACCGGTCGAGGACAGGGCCAAGTCCGATCTGATCCATTTTTTCTCCGACAAGAATGGAATTGGAACTCGCAAGAATATGCCCCCCGGAGGAGGCAACATAGGAGAGGCCCGGAGCGCCCTGTTTTTTCGGTGTATAGAGGTACGGGTCGAGGACGCCCGACAGATTTTCCGCACCGACGAGATATCCGGAGGGCCGGTCGACAGAGGTCTGTCCGGGCTTCAGGACCGGAACCGCAATCAGGAGGATGGAGATCCGATTCGCCTGATTATAGATGGGAGCAGAAAAAAGAGCGGGTCCCCCCACCTTTTTCAGTCGCGCCAGAAGATCAAGGGACTCTCTTTCATAGGGCTTGAGATTGCGATAGTCATATTTCCCGAGGGGCTTTCCGTCGACAGAATAGACCGCCCATCCCGCAAAATGTCCGAGCTCGCCAGAGCTGGAAAACTTCCCGATCGTTTTGCGAATTGCGTCCGGTGAGCCCAGGATGGAGGGATCTGACAGAGACTTGCCCAGAAGCATGACATCGCGGATATCCTGCACCATGACTCGACTGATGCCGGAAGCCATATCGCGGGCGGACTTCGGAAGAGGATTCCGCGTCACATAATAGGTCGCCATGACTTCCCGATAATAAAGGACAACCATAATGGAACTCGGAATGATCATCATCAGGAAGATCACGAGGCCGACATTCCATCGCCAGGCCCGGGAGCGCCTTCCAGAAGAGCTCGTCTCCTCCGGACGGATATGGGCCGCCCGGATATCTTCAACCGGTTCGGTCATGACGTTCGTCCTTTCCTTAAAAAATTCCTTGAAAAATCCACCTTCGTTTTGTCAGCAGGATAAACTCGCTTTTTCACCACTGTTCCTTGTGTACTCGCTCTTCCGGGTAACCCGCGTCCCGAAAAAAGGCTTCCGACTGGCCCACCATCTCCGGAGGACCACAGATATAGACTTCCGAACCATCCGCCTTGGGAATGAGCTCGGGAAGAAGACGGGTAATACGTCCCTGAAGCCCTTTCCGGACATTGGGCAACCCTCCCGCCGGCTCAATCACTGTTCCCTCTCCCCGGGAAAGGGCTGTCACAAGTTCAAAATCGGGTCTTCCCAGGGCATAATCCGTCAACTCCTTTTCAAAAATGAAGTCTGAAGCGTTGCGGTAGCCATAATAAAGACTGACCGGTACCTTCCTCCCTTCCATCAGAATTGTCCGTATCATTCCCCGAAGCGGAGCAATGCCTGACCCCGATGCTACAAAGAGATATCGTTGAGGAGGGGTTTCGTCCGCACTTCGCAAAACGAAGGAGCCATAGGGACCGTCAATGTGTATCGTGTCTCCCGGCCGGCATTCATGGATCCGGTTGGAAAAAAAACCCCCTTCCCCGACTCTCGTGATCGTGAGTTCAAGGAATCCTTTTTCCAGATCTTTTGGAGACGAAGCCACGGAGTAGGCTCGTCTTACAGGCCGTCCTTTTGTGTTCAGAAACCCCGGAATGGAAGCCATCACAAACTGCCCGGCCTGAAATGAAAATGGGGATTTTTCCGGAAGAGCAAGACGAAACGTACAAACTCTCGGTGTTTCCTGAATGATATCCATCAAAGTGGTGGGCAGGACTTCACGCGCGGCCATGCTTCATTATCACCCTGCCTTTTCAGTGTGTCAAACCTTTCGTTCCGCCACTAACTCCCCAGTTTCAAGGAAAATCCGACCTTTTTCGCGCGTTTCAAAACCCTGGAAAATAAAAGCAGACCTCCCGCAACATAAAAGACATCTTCCACCATGGCCATGAGAAGCTGTCCCCAGGGAAAGCCTTGTCCGGCAAGAACCTGGCGCATTCCTTCAAACACATGCGAAGCAGGTACAAAGAAGGCGATCTGACGAAAGCCTTCCGGAAGGACAGAAACCGGATTAAAAACGGCGCTGACCGGCTGAAAGAGAAAGATCACTCCCCAGGCCAGTACCTCCGCCTCTTGTCCGAAGCGAAGAATCAGGGCTGTCGTCATGATGCCCAATGCCCATCCCATGACGACCAGACAGAAGACAAACGGAACCAGGGCAATGCCGAGGTGGAAAAGAGAGTAGGAAAATAAAATATAAGCAAGGAATATGGCTGTTCCTGACGAAAGAGTAATCTTCAGAAGCCCCGTCACCATGGCTCCGAAGATGATATGATAGGGGGTCACCGGAGCTACCATCAGGTTATAGAGATTGCGGGACCAGATTTCCTCCAGAAAAACCACAGAAATTCCCTGTTGGGAGCGATAAAGCATATCCCAGAGAAGGAGACCGCCCAGGAGGGCTTGAACGGCGCCCGATCCCGGAAGAATTCCCTGGCGAAGATAAAGAGTCAAAAAACCCCACACCAGAAGGTCCAGCAAGGGCCAGTAAAAAATCTCCATCCATCTTGGAACGCTTCTTCGATAAAGGAAAA
>JAKBTR010000063.1 GCA_021844275.1 Nitrospirota bacterium
CACGGCGGTTCCCGTAACAGCCGAAAGCGCCATCACGTTGTAGACCCAGATGTAATCACCCCGCCAGCTTGTAAACCGATGCGCCCCCAACCAGACCTGCAGACAAAACCCGACAACGGTTCCGGCTCCGACCGCCGTAAAGGCTCCCACCACAGCGTAGAGGACAAAAGCTTTCATGGAGCTTCCCATACCAAAGCCTCCTCACAAATAAATACATAAATGTTGAAATAATTGCATAAATCCCGGCACGAACCTGTCAACATTGATAGAAGACGCATTCCGCACCGATGGGGGCGATAATACGCCGGACAATATATGTTGTCAAGACGATTTTTAGGAACCGTATTCGCTATTTCCACTAAGGATCTTCCCAGATTTTTTACCAGCAATCCGATAAACTGTTTCCGTCAACTTGTGCACCGCACCTGTCTTTATTTATCTTTATTTACGAGACATTCTTTATTTATCTTTATTTACGAGACATATTTTCCGCAATCCGACAGACATATTCGGGAGTCATCACAGTGAATCCATTCTCCTCCGACCATACGGAGGCCTGGCACTCTCCGCATGGTCGCCGCATCCGCGATGTCGTACTTGGAATGAACGATGGTCTTGTTACGGTCGTCAGTTTCCTCGGAGGCCTTACCGGTTCAGCCCTCTCCTCCCGGTCGGTCCTGCTTGCCGGTATCATGACAGGCGTCGCCGGATCTATGTCCATGTTTTTTGGTGGCTATCTCGCGTCCAAGTCGCAAGGCGATTTCTTTCAGCGCGAAAGGGATAGGGAATGGAAGGAAATTCACGATCTCCCGCAAATGGAGCGCAACGAAGTCATGGAAATCCTGGAACGCATGGATTTTACACTTGAAGAAGCCCGTCTTTTCACGGACAGGATTACGTCCAATCCGAAGGTGTGGCACGAATTCATGATGAAAGAAGAACTGGGCATCCTGGATTCATCCGATGGATCCCCTTTTCTCGATGGAGCCGTGCTTGGTCTCTCTTTTCTGCTTGGCAGCATTCCCCCCATCGTTCCTTATGTCCTGGGGAAAAATACGGGAACATCTTTTAATATCGCTCTGGTTGTCTCTATTATTTCCCTGGTCATCCTCGGGGTATTCAAATCCCGTCTGACGCGCGAACCCGTTTATAAAGGTGCGATGGAAATGGCTTTGTTCGGAGGGGTTGCCGCCATCCTTGGTCTTTTTACCGGATCGATTCTTCCAAGGATCGTCCACTGAATATCCGAACCGTCACACTTTCTGCGGTACTTTTGCGTTTTTGCGAACCCGTGGAGACTCCTGCCCTCAAACATGTTTTTTTGGTAAGATGGATAGACTCGAAACGTATCAACAACTCAGTATGAAAATTCCCTGACACACAATACCGGAATTTTGACCAAAGGAGACTTGATGGGACGCTACAGATATCATGTCTTTGCCTGTACAAACAAGCGCGACCCCGAGCATCCGAGGGGTTCTTGCCAGCTCCGAAACGCGGAAGAGATTCTCTCCATTTTTCGGGAAGAATTGAAACAGGCAGAGATCCCCCAACCATTCCGGATCAATAAATCCGGCTGTCTGGATGCCTGCGAGGAAGGACCTGTTTTTGCCATATACCCGGATGGAGTTTATTATCGGTTGAAATCAAGGGAAGATGTTCGAAGAGTCGTCCATGAACACCTTGTTGACGGGGTTATTGTCTCGGATTTGCAAATCCCCGCTCCTCCCGCGACATCCTGACCATGCCGAAAAAAATGGACTTGGAAAAAAAATCATCCGGGTTTCCCGTTGTCGGTAAAAGCATGACAGTCTACGCCCCCGCTTCCGTCGGCAACATCGGCCCAGGATTCGACACCCTGGGGATGGCCGTCACCGGAATGGGAGACACCCTGACAGGCCATCTTGAAAAAAGACCGGGACCGGACCGGATCACGACCATATCCGGCGCGTGGACGGAACTCCCGACGGAGCCTTCTCAGAACACTGCCACGATTGCTGCCCGGTGGTTATTGGACAAGGCCGGACATCCGGACCTCAAACTGACCGTTTCCATCCAAAAAGGCGTCCCCGGATCAGGCCTCGGCTCCAGCGCGGCCTCTGCCGTTGCTGGAGCCATGCTCGCGCAGATGCTATGCGGCTCCCCATTCAAAGACAGTGAACTTCTCGAGGCTGCCGCCCAATCCGAGGCATCCGTCAGCGGAGGATACTTTCTGGACAACGTATCGGCATCCCTGTTCGGAGGAATTTCGGTCTCGAGTTCCCGCCTTCGGCAGTCTTTCCGTTTCGGTTCGTTTTCCGGCCTTTTCCTGGTCTTCCTGATTCCGCGCACTCTCCTCAAAACCAGCGAATCCCGGAAAGTTATCCCCGAGAATGTCCCTCTGGAGAATGCGATCGGCGCCCTTGCCAATACAGCGGGTCTCCTCACCGCTGTCCATATCGGCGATCCGGATCTCTTTTCCAGAATGCTTCAGGACCCTCTGATCCAACCCTACCGGCAAAAACTGATCCCGTTCTTCGAAGATCTGGAGAAGGTTTCCCGAGGAGCCGGAGCGCGCGCGTTTATCATTTCAGGAGCGGGTTCCACCATGCTGGCCCTCACAGACAATCAGAAAGACGCCCGAACACTTCAAGAGGCCCTGGAAGGATACTTGCGGGAAAAACAGCTCCCCATTCTTGTCCGGTCGTCCACCATCGATTCCGAAGGAGCTCGTCATGTTGCCTCCACCCATTTATGACATCCGTAAATCTTATGAAGAAAACTACCAACACGGCCCTTTCTTCACCGGTGTCCTCCCGAAACCAATCCAGTCCAACCGGAAAATCGACTTTATCGGAGAAAAAATTTCTTCTCGAGTGGGCATTCCCGCCGGCCCCCTTCTGAACGCCCGATGGATTTCGTTCTACGGACAAATGGGTTTCGATGTCCTGACCTACAAGACGGTTCGAAGCCACTTTCACCCGTCCTATCCTGATCCGAACTGCATGTATGTCCCTTTTCACAAAAGCTTTGACCTTGAAGACCTTCGACACCCTCTTATAGGTACGATGGCCTACAATCCCGTCTCTCTGACAGATATCACCATCACGAATTCCTTTGGCATGCCGAGCCAACACCCGAACATCTGGATGAAAGATGTGGGCGAAGCGCTCTCTTCCCTTGGCAACGGCCAGGTTCTTGTCCTCAGTCTTGTCGGAACACAGCGGGACGACCGGGATCTTGCCCAGGATTTTGTCTATACCGCTCATTTGGCAAAGGAAACCGGCGCCAAGGTTCTGGAAGTGAATTTTTCCTGTCCGAATGTCAAAGGCAAGGAAGGCCAGCTCTACCAAAACCCGGACGCCAGTGAAGATATCCTGAAGCGCTTGCGCAAAGAGCTCGGGAGAGATCTCCGCCTGATCATGAAAATCGGATTTATCGACAATCCGGAGCAGGTCGATCGACTTGTTCAGGCCACTTCGCCCTATCTTGACGCCATAAGTGCTATCAACACGGTCTCTGGAGAAATTATCAATCCGGAAGGAAAGCCCGCTTTGCCGGGGCCGGGACGTGAAAGATCAGGTCTTTGCGGAAGCGGGATCAAGCAACTGTCCCTGAGAACGATCAGGAGCCTCAAAGAGGCCCTCCAGAGACGGGCCCCCCATCTGTCTCTTATTGGTGTGGGAGGATTCAATACGGTGGAAGATTACCCCGATTTCCGGGAAGCAGGGGCGGATATCGTCATGAGCGCGACAGGTGCGATGTGGGACCCTTACCTCGCCTACCATGTAAAGCAACGGACCTTTGCCCAGGACACTCTTTCTTCGGACTCGTCCGGCTAGTCTTTCGGCGGTTCCGGCAGGTTTTTCCGAAAGTAGTCCGACACTTCATCCCGATAGCTTTTCAATGGTTCCAGCATATAAAGAACATCTCCCTGATTGACCTGGATTCCGAACCACTGAATGATGTAAAGCATTTCAGGACTTTCCAGTATCCGTTCAATCGCCTGCGATCGACCTTCCGCCCGGGTGAAAGAAGGAGGACAGGTGCCGCCAGCCTCCAAAACTGTAGGCGGTAAAAGGCGACGATGCTTCCCCTCTTCTTCCAGAACCCAGAAAAGACCTTTTGCCGGATTGATGTTGTGATATTCAAGATCGAGGCTTTCCAGCCAGGGATCATTCCATTCAATCTTTTCCGATTCACGGAACGTGCTTATCATCTCGTGCTTGGCTGCCCAGTCCAGACGATCCGAGACGACCGAGGGATCTTTTCTGGCCAGATCAGAAAGCAGCTTCTCCCACTCCTCCAGCACCCAGTCCGTATCTTCGTCACGCCCAGAATACGCCCTTGATGCTTTTTCCAGAAACATTTCCTGCATATCGACAGCCGACATGATGCGACCTTCAAGATCCTGCAGTTTCCAATGCATGGACATGTCGTGGGAAATCGCACGGCAAGCCTGAACTGGATCCCGAACCCCAACAAAGGGGGCGATGCCGTCCTCTACCAGATCCATGACGATCTTCGTCATGCCAAACTTCATCGCAGTTGCGAATTCGGACATGTTGGAATCGCCCAGAAGAAGGTGCATGCGGCGGTACTGGACCGGATCCGACAGGGGTTCATCCCGCGTATTCACGATTGAACGGTTCATTTGAACCCACTGGTAGAACTTATTGACAATGTAATCCGCACGCTGGGAAATCTGGAAATGAACCGGAGGTCTTTCCGCATCGAGAGAAATCAGACTGTCATTCACGTAGGAAACGCCTACCCTTCCGGCACCCGTAATGATCTGACGGGTCACAAGGAACGCGACAAGGGGCTCCATCCCTCTCTCCGTAAACGGAAAGTCTCTGGAAACGAGATAGTTTTCATGGGAGCCGAAGGTAGCAAGAGTCTGATGGTCGATATTGTTTTTGATAAAAGAGATCTCGTCGGACAACCCCATTTCATCGACCGCCTGCTGGAGAAGCAGGTCTCCCCCACGGTCTGCCCGCACGAGATCAAGCAACGTATGACATTCAGGGGTCGCATATTCGACATGCCCCATATCGATATAGAGCCTTCCTCCGTTCCGGAGGAATCCACCGTTTCCGGGCGGCTCGTCGTAAGCCCGCTGATGCTGGTCGATCAATCCTTTTCGCTGAACATGAAAAATATGGTCCCGTACTTTCTGAAACATTTCTTCCTGACGAAACAGGTCTCTCATGCCCTGGGAAACACCTGAGAGCAGGGCGCCGTATTCCGTCTCAAGTCCGATGACAGTCTTCACTTTGACAGCCCTTCGGTCAATGCACTCAAGGAGGATGGAGGAACCGGAAGAAGACTCCCTTTCTGTCTGTCCAATAAACACACGTTGGGGGTATTTTCCTCAAAAAGTCGACGGATCGTCTGGCTCTTTTTGTCCGGATCGATCAGATTCCCCTCCGGATCCAGTCCCATTTCCGAATTCTCGTGGATACCGTATGCATATGCCTCCAGAAGATCCGGGAGGATCCCCTTCACGGTGGCTTCCGGGACCTTCTTTCTTCCCAGGCGTTCCTGAATCCGGTCTTTCACGGCAGACGATCCGGCAATCGATAGAACATCTCCACCTTCTTCGATGTTCCCGTCGAAGTCCACCGTCATCAACCGGTCCGCCTCCTGCGATTTCCCTATTTCAGCAAACAGGGACCTGACAAGCATCGGCGATGCGCCCACATCTTCAAACGCATTTTTGAGCCGGGGAGAAAGGGAGAAGAGAAGAAGGCGATTGAGCGTGACATCCTTCGGAGAGCGCTGGAAACCTTCCATATGGGCAGCATTCAGCAACATCATCCGGATCGATTCGATGTCCGCCGGATGCCCGATGGATCCCATCGCAATCCCATCGTATATCTCGTATACCTTGGGGATCCTTTTATAGAATGTAAGGTAGACAACCCCTTCGCTCACGGAAGCCGCGATGACCGGAGAAGACCGTCGAAGCTGTTCTTCGATATACTCGCGTCTCTGGGATACGGCTTCAACCCATCTGTAGGGCTCATCAAACACCTTCAACCTCCGTCCGGTAACAAGCTTCCAGGTCAGACTCCGCCACAGTGCGCACCCCTTCCGGACCCAGAATTTTTACGACCGGATAGATCGTTTCTCCGGCCTGAACCCCTCCGGTGGCAGAATCGAAAAAGGAAGCTGTTTCCAAAAGCCGCATCGCCAACACCAGGGCTTCACTTTCCGACATTCCGGCAAGACCCCGACCCGGCAATCCCCAACAGTCAAGGTAGCGGAGGATTCCCTGAACTTCCACAGATCCAGACCCCGCAACTGCAAAGGGGGCTCCCTCAAAATGCGCTCCCAGAATGTCATAGAAAAAAATCTGACTTTTTGCCCGCAGAGGATCCTGGGTCACGAAGATAGGAACGACCGCCCCGAATCCCTGCATCGCCATCGGGACATTTTCCTTGAGCAACTGGGCAAGCATACGAAGTTTCCCTTCCACCGACAGTTCCGTCAGCTGGCTGCGACGGTAATACTTGAATGAGTGCTCAAGGACTCGGGCCATCTCGATGGCAAAAGCGGGAGACCCCGCGATGGCCATCAACGATGAACCGTCAATTTCCAGGACTTTTTCCACCCGATTCGTCATGATCCGGTTGCCGGCAGTGGCGCGACGGTCTCCCGCCACCAGAACACCCCCCGAAAAGTGGAAGGCGAGGATAGTCGTGGCGCGCGTTTCGACCCAACCTTCCGGCACCTGACTGGATCCGGTCAATCTGGAAGGAAGAACCAATAATTTTTCTCCCAGCAGATCGAGAAACGATCCCCGGTTGCTCCAGTCTTCCACCATTTATTCCCCCGTTCTTTGACGATAGCGCTCCGACTGGTTCGGATCCACCTTTTTCATCCGGTCCATCAGGCGGTCACCGGTCTTCTTCGTTTCAGGACGCTTCGGCACGGGAGAGTCTTTCTGGGTTTCACGCCCAGGTCCGCCAGGAATGGTTTTTCTCTCCGGAAACAGGACGACAGATTCACCATCGAACATATGTCACCTCTCTTGTAAGTTTGTCCACTCCGTATAAGGCCGAATCACTTCGGCGATCTCCCGGGGAGAAGAAAGGCGCCCGATGCGTTCGATCAAACGGGATATCTCCTCTTCCCGGAAAGACTGGAACAGGGGCAGGACGACCAGTTCCCCGGAACGAAAACGAATCTTCTCCCACCCCGCTTCGACGACATCCTCCGGAAAACGCCGGATGATGGCATGCCTCACCGGAGGACGACCCAATCCGGGAGGCTGTGTGACCGCATCCCGGACGGAAGCTTCCCCCGTCAGTCGCAACATGTCCCCGGACTCCTCAAGAGCGCGGAAGAGACCCTGGTCGGGATCGATGTTGTGATATTCAAGATCCAGGCTTTGCAACCAGGGATCGTCCGGCGCAAGAGATTCCTCTTCCCGGAAACGCGAAAGGATTTCTTCCTTGGCGATCCAGTCGACCCGATTCGAAAGGAGGGACGGATCGGACTTGAACTGCTCGATCGCCGTTTTCCATTCGGACAGGACCCACCGGTCTTCCGAATCCCGGTCCAGACTCCTCTTTTCCAGCGCCTCCACATAATATTCAAGGATATCGAGAGCCGTCCACTGTCCTTTTTGGAGACGAAGAAGCGGCTGATCCCGGAGCCCTTTCGACACCAGCCGGATCGACTCCACCGGATCATCCAATGCGATTTCCGGATCCCACCCATCCAGGATGAGGTCTCTCAAAACCATTTTCGTCATACCAAGTTTCATGGCCGTTTGCCATTCCGACATATTCGCATCTCCCAAAATCAGGTGAAGACGCCGGAAGTGATTCCTGTCGGCATGGGGTTCGTCACGGCTGTTGACCAGAGGACGGCAATGCATCGTGTCAACGCTGACCAGTGTTTCGATAAAGTCGGACCGCTGGGAAGCCTGGTAACGGATACTGCCTCTTTTTTCGGAAGATTCGTACCCGTACTTTCCGGCACCCAGGAGGACTGTCCGGGCCACCAGAAACGGCACGCAACCCTGCACGATCCGGTCGAAGGGGATATTCCGAGGAAGCAGATAGTTTTCGTGACAGCCATAACTGTGGCCGTGATAGTCCGTGTTGTTCCGATAGAGAGACAGAAGTCCGCTCCCCCCGAGAGATTGCTCTCTTTCCTTTTTCGCAAGGAGGAGGATATCGATCCCTGCCCGGTCATAGCGCAACAGGTCCATGATGCTGGAAGATTCGGGAGTGGAAAATTCCGGATGGGTGTGGTCGTTGTAGAAGCGGCCGCCGTTAGAGAGAATCCGGTCACTTTTCATTTCATGAAAAGAAAAGAACCTTTTGTAGTCACTCCTGGTAAAAGCTCTTTCTTCCTCATCCTGGGCCAGGTTGTCCACACGAAATCCCCTGGCGTCCAGAGAAGGGTCTTCTCCCTGATAGAGCCAGCCGGTCAGATCGGCCGACTGGTAAGAGCGCACAAGTTCCATCGATTCGATCACGGGGTCGGATTCCCTCAGATCATTCCGTACAATTCCGTACTCTGTCTCGATTCCCATGACGATCGAAAAATCTGTCATTCAATGGCCCGATGCTCGAGAACCTTCCTCTCGCGATTGGAGCTGTCGAACTTTTTCAGATCCACCACATCCTTCTGCCGCAAATCGAGAAGAGAGAGCCAGTCTTCGGCCCCTTCGGTCGCCGGTACGATATCGCCTTCAAAAAACTCGTCCTCTGTCGCCTCGAGAAGATCCGGCAGACAGACCCCTCCGGGAGCACTGTCCCCTTTTTCCATTTCCCTTAAAAGAGCCTTCTCCTTGGCCCGGTCGACGATCGACGCCAAAAGGGCCCCGCTGGCCAGGTCGGACCGGTGGAGGATTTCTCTTCGCCCGCTTCTTAACACGACTTCCAGCACAGCGTTGGACTCTGTCCGGGCATAGAGCGCATCCAGGAATTTTTCGACGAGTTGTTGCCGGGCCTGATCCGCCGAGTCCTGTCCGGGTTCGTTTTCGATCGGGATATCCCCCGTCAGATAGAGGTGGACAATCTCTTCCGCCGCCTGACGGTCCGGACGCAAAACCCGGATCTTCCGATCGATCCGGCCGGGGCGCAAGATGGCCGGATCGATCATCTCCGGTCGATTGGTGGCCAGAATGACCATAAATCCGTTGGAACCGGACATACCGTCCATCTCTGCGCAGAACATGGGTACCAGAGTGTTGTGGATATTGAAAGCCCGGACGGAGCGGCGCGTTCCAAGAATCGCTTCGGCCTCGTCGATAAAGAGGACTGGAAAATTTCCATTTTTCCGCGCCTCACGACCCTGTTCGAAAAGCTCCCGAACGATACGCTCGGACTCCCCTAACCACATGTTGAAAATTTCCGGTCCCTTGATATGAAAGAAAACTCCCTTGACGGGTCGCCCCTCCATCGCTTCCATCTCCAGGGCAAGTTGATGGGCAGTGGCTTTGCCGATCAGGGTCTTTCCGCAACCGGGAGGTCCGTACAGAAGGAATCCCTTCGGGGAACGGAACCGGTACCGGGAATAGAGATCCTGGTGAAGAAAAGGGTTCAGGATCGCCTTGCGGATCTCTTCGATCGCTTTTCTCTGGCCCCCCACATCTTTCCATGACACTTCGGGGACTTCTTCCAGAAGATGGCTTTCCTGCCTTCCCCCAAGATATTCGACCGCAAGTCGGGAGGTGTTGTCGAGACGCAGGGAGTCCCCGGGCAAAACCGCTGTCTCCTTCAGGGAGGAGGACCGCCCGACGACGGCCGCCGGAGCTCCGGAAACATTCCTGTCCCCACCGATTTCCAGCCGGCCGTCCGGAAGAACCTTGCTGACCTGAACAACTGTACCGAACGGATCCGGCGATTCCGTCCCGACGATCGAAAGCGCCTCATTCAAACGGACCCGCTGACCGGGTTCAAGCTCGTCCGGGCGAATGCGCGGATCGATCTGGCAAAAATAGTCGGATCCGCCCACCGAGACCCATCCGAGACCTTCTCCCCCTTTTCCCAGAAAGGTGCCCATCCGGAAAGCAGGGCTGCTCAGCTTTTCCAAAACTTCTTCCATCTTTTCCCGCTCCTGGGCGCAACGGGTCCAGTCCGCGGTCAGGTCAAAAACCCTTTTTTTCAGACGGTACAAGTCTTTTCTGGCATCTTCGGCCGAAACTTCGCGAGATATCCTGTCAATGAGATCCGCCAATTCACGGACCCGCGTGTCTATCATATCCGCACTCCCGGAAGGATTTTCCGGTGACGGGCTTTCTTCTTTCGGCTCAGGATTTCGATGATCACTCATAGGACTGGTCGCTCCCCTCGGGAGATAGGGTGGATCCCGGATGGTCCGGATCTTCTGGTCGATCCGGCGGAGAATTCGTTCTGGATTCGTCCTAGAAAAAGTCTAGGACCAGAGACTAAGACTGTCAAATCAGGAAGAACGGAGACAGCGGGTCAGGCATTCTCGGGAAAACGACCGAAATATTTGCTGAGCTTGAGGGCCTGACGACTGTAGTTTGATCCGATTTCCACACCGTAGGGATGGTGGGGAGGGCTCTCCATCCATTCGAATCGAAGACGAAAGATCTTCTGTCCGTCCACAACCCGGAAAGGAACGTCGTGAGGTCGGATTTCGAGAACCGCGCGGGCGCCCTCCTCCACAAGACCAAAACCGGGATCGAAAAAACCGGCATAGTGGGTCCTGAGCTCCCCCGACTGGGCATCGAACTCGACCATTTCGCCAGCCATGTCCGATGGAATGCGAATTTTGGCCCGGGAGGCGAAAAGATAGAAAGATTCCGGCTCGAGTATCAGCTCGCCGGAAGAAGGCCTTCTGATGGACTCCCAGAAAGGCTCTGCAAGATTTCCGGACGGATTCGTCAGATCCAGAACCTGGGTATTGGAACGCGCCTTGTAACCCACAATCGGCTCGAAAGACAAATCCACTCCGAGTGATACCCCGTCACGAAACTCTTCCATCTCCTCCATTTTTTTCACGTCATACCAGAAAAGCGGGAACTTCCGATGCCTTTCCACCAGTTCCACATCCGTCAGAATCCGCCTGTTTTCAAAGAGTCGAAGCTGGGAAAGGGAAAGCCCCGGCCTCACTTTCAGCGGAAACGAGCGCGAAAAAACTTCCAGATAGAGATTGCCCTCATATCCCGCCGGAACATCGTCGAACCGGTGAGTCCTCTCTGTCAGCACCCGGGTAAACACATCGACCCTTCCCGTCGAGCTTTTCGGGTTGGCTTTGCCCTCGATGCCCGGAGGAAGAGAAAGGCGTTCCGCCAGGGGGATCAGGTAGACGGCACCTTTTTCCAGGTAAGGATGAGTGTTGAGATCAACAGGGTAAAGAGAGAGCTCCGGAAGCAGACGGGACACGCTATCACCCTGGGGAAGGAAGCTCGAACGAATCCTGTAAGCCGTCTCTCCGAGTGCCAGGTCGAGAGAGGCGGGCTGGACACGGGAAGACAGGGCATCGAGCCCCTCAATCCTGTCGGCAATCGCACCCGAAACGATCAGTCGGGATATCTGGACGTCGCTTAACGTTCCCAAGGAAACTCTTCTGGCTCGTCCAGCCGGGTGCTCAATTCGTCCCAAAAATCGCCGTTTCTGTTTTCCCAGCTGTCGACCGCCACGAGATGGGACAGGCGCTGTCTGTAGGCCCATTCTTCCGTTTCCAGCATGGGACGGGAGGGAAATTCGCTCACGTATCCCAGACACAAAAGACCAATCGGACGGATATGGAATGGAAGCTTGAGAGCGCTCTGGATATCTCCCTTGCGAAAGATCGTGACCCACCCCATACCGATTCCTTCCGCTCGCGCCGCAAGCCACATGTTCATGATGCCGCAGGAAGCACTATAAAGATCCGTATCGGGGTCGGAGAGACGACCCAGGACATGTGGCCCATCGCGAGAAGGATCGATCGTGACCGCAATGACGACAGGAGCCTCCAGGATCGCTTCCACTTTCAGGGACAGAAATTTTTCGGCACGCGGGGATTCAAAAATGATGGAAGCCGCGTGCCTCTCCTTGTCGACAGCATGTTTCAGGACGGAGCGCACTTCCGGATCCCGGATCACAATGAAATTCCAGGGCTGCATAAACCCGACGGACGGGGCGTGGTGGGCCGCTTTCAGGAGCCTGGATAGAATCTCCGGAGCGACAGGATCCGGCAAGAACTCTTTGCGGATGTCCCGACGGGTGTAAATTGCATGGTACACTCCCCGCCTCTCCTCTTCCGAAAAGGAATAGTCCGGATGGACCGCTTGCCGACCAACTTTTTCCATACCGTCTCCTTCCGACTTGCGCGTCAAGGCCTTCCGAGGCCTTTTCCGTTGCGTTCTTCCATCGTCCCGACACTGGTGGACCCGGGAAACCCCTGCCCACTGTCTCCCGTAACCGTACCTTCCGACGGAGGAGCTTCCGGATAAGTGTACACGTTACCTTCGTAATTCCGAAGAACAACATCTCCATCTTCCATCGAAACCAGATAATCCGGAGGAAGGATCGGGACCTTTCCTCCCCCCCCGGGAGCGTCTATGACGAAATGGGGGATGGCCATCCCCGATGTGTGCCCCTGCAACTCCTT
>JAKBTR010000085.1 GCA_021844275.1 Nitrospirota bacterium
CCGACCTGATGGAAAAACTGGCCCACAGCCCCGAAAACGGCCTTTCCATTGTCGGTACGCTCCAGACGGAAAACCTTGGGAGCGAACGTCTTGGTATCAATGTGACGGCCAATCCCCATCTTCGTTTTCTGATCGTCTGCGGTACGGAGACAAAACAGTCGATCGGTCATCTGCCCGGACAGTCTCTGCTTTCCTTGGGAACGCGGGGTCTCGACGAAAGAAACCGGATTATCGGTGCTCGGGGAAAACGGCCGGTGATCCAGAACGTGGAACGGGAATTGATCGAACACTTTCGGAAGACCGTTACTTTGGTCGATCTTCGGGGGGAGAGGGATCCAGACATCATCCGAACCCGGATCCGGGAATGCGCCGCACGCAATCCCGGACCGTCCGATCCCGCTCCGAACCGGCAACGGATCGAACCTCTCCGGGGATACCTCCCTTCGCGCATGACGCCGGATCCTGCCGGTTATTTTGTGATCTACCCGGATCCCGTCCATCAAAAGCTCTACGTTGAACATTATCTGAACAATGGGATGCTGGATTTTGTCATCGAAGGAAAAACACCTTCCGAGATCACGGCTGTCGCAATCGACCGGGAACTTTGCTCCCGAATGGATCATGCCGCCTACTTGGGACAGGAACTGGCGCGCGCGGAGCATTGTCTGGCATCCGCCTCTCCCTATGTTCAGGATCAAGCGGCCGAATCGTTAATAATGGTTCCGGCGGGTAGGATGGATCTTATAAAGCTAGAGGAGACTTCCGGATGAAACCCGATGAACAGGTAATGAAGGAAAATGGACGATTGGCCGTGATCCTGGGTTTTTTTGCATCAGTTCTTTCCGTCGGTTGTTGTTTTATCCCGGTCATCCTGGTCTCTCTGGGACTCGGAGGGGCTGCGGCCAGCCGGGTTTCTTTTCTGGATTCATATCGTCCCTACTTAACAGCACTGTCCTTGGTGTCTTTCGGCTGGGGATTCTACCGTTACTGGCAGCGGATACAGAAATCCTCATGCAATCCTTTGAGCCGGAACCGGTTTTCGTTTTCAACCTCCCCCACAGTCTTCTGGGTTCTTGTTGCCGGAGCCCTCTTTTTTCTGGCTTTCCCCTGGATGGATGGCGCATTCTTTCATCACTCCTTTCTTGACCCGGATCGGGACTGATCAAACCGCATTCCCGTCGCCTGAAAAACAACCGGAAACTTCCAGCGTAAGCGATCAGATAAATATCTGAAAAATGATTTGGAAACAGTGCCGCCCCATCAGAAATTGTTGTCACCATTCGAGGGTTGTTTTGGGGTATTACCGGTTAACATATGGCACCCATAGTGGCTAGAACTCAGGACTGTTAAATGTAGTTGCGGGTTCGAGTCCCGCCTTCGGCACCATTTTTGAGTCTCTCTGATTCATCCTTACCATGATCCACGAATATCTTTATTTTTCCTGCTCTCTTTTTTCAGTTACCGAGGTTATGAATCCCGAATGGTTTTCACTCATGATATCGGTAGAATGAAAATTTATCCTGAAACGCCGTAAAACTTCGGCCTTCAGGCCGGAGATACAAGGCGTTTGCTTCATTCATTATTCTGATTGGCATATTCCAGTATAGGATCCATTTTGAGGTGTTTATCCCATCCTGATGAGATTCGTGGACAAAAATTAAGACGAAATTGTTCCTTATGCCCAATGCTGTCTTGGCGAGTCGTACCATAGAAGATGAGGGGGAGGAGAAGCTTTTCCGGGATTCCCGCTTTTCAGGGAGTGGAGGCCCTTCATCGGAATTTTCATGATGCGGTCATTGCGAAAGCCCTATCGGTACGGAAAACCAGAAACCGCCCCCGCTTCGGATCTGAAATGAGACGAATGGAAAAGCCAGCCTGCAGGTAATCCGGTTCCTCCAGGACCTTTCCGGAACCGCCAAATAGCTAAATTTGAACGTTCGATGAACATTTCCGATCAAAGAGACCTTGCTTCCGGATGCATCGAGTATCTAAAGGCCCCCCCGAAACTGTTGACAGGGCTCCCTCCCGAAGGGGATAATAAACCCTTGTCGTCCGACAAAGACCCCATAACCTCTCAAACACACTGCGAGAATCTCCCGAACGTGTCCGACCTACACATATCACTTCAGTTTGTTTCTCCGGACCAGCGCCTCCAGCGTATCCAGGAAGAAAAGGAAGAACTCTTCCGGATTCTTTACGAGAGGTCTTTCCTCTATCGCCCAGCTCGTCCCTTTACGTTGTCTTCAGGTCGTCAAAGCCCGGTTTATCTCGATGGAAAAAAAACGACGCTGGGGCACCCGCGTGCCCAGTTTCTTGTCGGAGACCTGCTCTACCGCATGATTGCTCCTTTCTCTCCGGAAGGAGTTGGCGGACTGACGCTGGGAGCTGATCCCATCAGCGTGGCCGTTTCTCTTGTGAGTGGTTTGTATCGCCATCCCATCCCATCCTTTGTCGTGCGTAAAGAAGCAAAGGACCACGGGACGCGTAACCCGATCGAAGGAGATCTGGCACCGGGATCCCGCGTTGTGGTTGTGGAGGATGTCGTTACGACGGGAGCCTCCGGCATGAAGGCTGTCAAGTCTTGTCAGGACGCCGGTCATCGCGTTCTGAAAGTCATTGCCCTCGTCGACCGGGAAGAAGGCGGAAGAGCCTTGTTCGAAGGAGCCGGTCTTCCTTTTGAGGCACTGTTTTCTCTGAAGAAGTTTATTGAGTACGACGCGGAAGTTCGCGGGACTTGCTAGGGTCGTGTTTTCCGTCCGTCCTGTTTTGTTTTCGCTTATCTCCGGGAGGTTTGCCTACCGGTCGGGATGCTTGATTTCCTTCTCCGGACTGTGGGATTATCTGCGCTGATGGGCTCGTTGCCCCGCCTTTTTATTTTTGATTCATTTATAAGCATTCGGATGTCTTTTTCTGTTCTGTCCTGGTGGACGTGAGGAGGTCAAAATGGCTCAGGCGTTGATGGCGGCCTACAAATTCGGAACGTTTGTTCCAAAGCCGGATTTCAGCAAGGGAACCACTCTGTTTGTCATTTTTGTCGTCATCGTCGGTTTTGCGATGGCTTCCACGATGATGATCGTCAAAACCTTCGAGAAGTAATTCCTTCGCAGGAGGTAACCCCCGGGGCGTGCTGGAAGAAGGCACGTTTCGGGGGATTTTTGATGGGGTTCGTCCCGTCTCTATCCGGATTCAAAGCCGCTTTGTTTTTAACAGCTTTCGGGTGTTCATGGATCACCTTTTTTTACCTGTAGCAGTCGAATGAACGCCTTCTGGCGTCATATCCTGTCCCCCCAATCTTCCTGGGCGCAATCCGTCGGGATTCTTCTTACGTGAAAAAACGCAAAACGACTCTTTGGATCACTCTCCTTGCCCTTCTTCTCGTTCTTTCAGGAGCAGGCGTGTGGGGTTATATTTTTATGAAAAGAGTCGTTCGCGGGGTGCCTTCAGTCGCTTTTCTGAAGACGTTTGTCCCGGTGACGACATCGGTGATTTACGACAGGAATGGTCAGGTCGTCGGAAAATTCTACCGGGAAAAACGAGAATATATCCCGCTCCGGAAAATGCCCCCCCTTATCCTTCATGCGGTTCTGGCGGTGGAGGATTCAAAGTTTTATCAGCACGGTGCGCTGGCCTACGGGTCGATCATCCGCGCCGCCATCTCCGACGCACTCGCCGGGTATCTGCGCGAAGGAGCGAGTACTATCACGCAGCAGCTTGCGAGAAACATTTTCCTGAACCACCGGAAAAATCTCGTCAGAAAGCTGCGGGAAGCGATCCTGTCCTACCGGATCGAGCAGGTTCTGACCAAAGACGAGATACTCGAACTTTATCTGAATCAGATCTATTTCGGGGAAGGCGCCTACGGCGTGCAGGCTGCCGCAAAAGAATACTTCGGGAAGGACGTCCGGGATCTTTCCTTGCCGGAAGCCGCCCTGATCGCCGGACTCATCCGTTCCCCCATCGAGTTTTCCCCCTACCTTCATCCTCAGGCGAGCAAACGTCGCCAGCTGATCGTTCTGAAGCGCATGGAGTCGGTCCATTTTATCGCCCATGACGATCTGAAGAAGGCTTACGCGCAGAACCTGGTGCTGAGAAGACGGACGCGCGCATCCAATCCCAACGCCTATTTTCTGGAATACGTCCGACAAAGGCTCGAGAAAATCATGACGGGCGACCAGCTTTACGGTGGAGGGCTCCGGATTTTTACGACATTGGATGCCCGCATTCAGGAGATCGCCCTGCATTCTCTCCGGAAAGGTCTCCGAACGATCGACCGTCGCAAGGGATTTCGTGGTCCGATCCGCAAACTCGATGTTCCCGCATTGCGAAAGGTTGTTCATTCGTCCCGTCCGCTGGAAGAGTCGGAAAAAAATCCGTCCGTCCTCGGCAGACGCGTCGAAGCTGTGGTGACAAGGGTCCAGAAAGACGGATTCTGGTTCGACTGGGAAGGGGTACCCGGATTTGTCCCGGCCGATCGGATGCTCTGGGCCAGAAAGGTCCTCTCCGGTCCGAACTTCGACAAGGACGTCAAGACTCTCGACCCGTTCTTCCCTTCTCTCATCCTTCATCCGGGAGACGTGGTCATGGTCCATCTCACCGGATTCCACCGGATCTCTTCGAAGTGGGGTTGGGAAGGATCTCTGGATCAGGTTCCGTTGATTCAGGGGTGTGTTGTGGCGATCAATCCCCGGACAGGGGGCATTCTGGGGATGGTGGGAGGCTACAGTTTTCGCCGGAGCAAGTTCAACCGGGCCTACCAGGCGATCCGTCAACCGGGGTCTTCCTTCAAGATGCTCGATTATGGAGCGGCTCTGGAGCATGGATATGCGCCTGGAACCATTCTGAAAGACGAGCCGCTCGTTTTTTATGACTCTGTTCATAAAAGAGTCTGGCGCCCCAAGGACTATGAACGGAACTTCCTGGGTCCGGTCCCGATGCGCAAGGCTTTGGCAGATTCGATCAATCTCGCCACCATCCGCATGGTCCGGAACATCGGTGTTGGTCCTGTCATCCATTTGGCCCGAAAAATGGGGATTTCCACGCCTCTCAACCACGATCTGTCCCTGGCCCTTGGTTCTTCCGGGGTCCGGCCTCTCGAGCTGACATCGGCTTATGCGGTAGTCGCTGACCAGGGGGTAAGGAACCCCGTTCACGCGCTGACGAGGGTCCTGAATTACCAGAAAACAACGGTTTATGAGCATGTTCCCGCTCCACAAAGCGTCTATGATCCGGCATACAGCTATCTTCTGACATCCATGCTGGAGAGTGTGATCAAGGACGGAACAGGTCAGGACGCTCTCGTCCTGGGACGTCTCCTTGCCGGCAAGACCGGGACCACGAATGATTTCCGGGATGCCTGGTTCATTGGTTTTTCTCCCGATATCGCCGTAGGCGTGTATGTCGGGATGGACGATCACCGTTCCATGGGACGAGGAGAGTTCGGGGCCCATGCGGCCCTTCCGGTCTGGATCGACATCATGCGACAGGTGCTTCCCTTGTTTCCGGATACGCCTTTCAGCATTCCGGACGATGTGGTGGATGTCCGGATCGATCCGAAGACGGGTCTTCGGACCCCGATGAATGACCCGAATTTTGTCGTGGAAGTCTATAAGAAAGGACAGCTCCCGGCGCTCGAAGTGTCCGAGCAAAAAGTTCCGGACACCGATTTCTACAATATTCCCGGAGCTGGTCAGGGAAAATGAGCGCTTTCTTGAAACACAGACCCGAAAAAATCATAATCATTATTTCAGATGACAAACCAATGGCCCGGTCTGTGCGAGAGCGACGAGGGCGTGCTACTTCTGAAGGGGTGACAAAATGGCAATCAGGATAGGCATCAACGGGTTCGGTCGGATCGGTCGGCTGGTCGCCCGTTCCTTCATGGATGAAACGGCTCTTCCCGGGAGAAGGAGCCGGGAGGTGGAAATCGTTGCGGTCAACGACCTGACGGACTCCGAACATCTCGCGCACCTTCTGAAGTATGATTCGGTCCACGGAACGCTCGATGCCGAAGTCGGACATGTCGGAGACAGCCTTTATCTGAACGACAAGATGATTCGTGTTTATCGGGAGCAGGATCCCGGCCGGATCCCCTGGGGAGAAGCGGGGGTCGACATTGTGGTGGAAAGCACCGGGCGGTTCGAAAATCGGGAAAAGGCGTCCCTCCATCAAAAAGGGGGAGCGAAAAAAGTCATCATTTCCGCCCCTTCCCCCGATCCGGACTGCACCGTCGTCCTTGGCGTGAACGAGCATATCTATGATCCCCGCATTCACCATATCGTGAGCAATGCCTCCTGCACGACGAACTGTCTGGCACCCGTGGTCAAGATTCTTGCGGACAATCTGGGTCTTGAAAAGGGGTTCATGACGACCGTCCATTCCTACACGAACGATCAGAGGCTCCTCGATTTGCCGCACAAGGATCTCCGGCGGGCCCGGTCGGCCGGGGTCTCGATGATTCCGACGACGACGGGAGCGGCCAAGGCGATCGGTCTCGTTCTGCCCCATCTCAAGGGGCGGCTGGACGGGATGTCCATCCGGGTGCCGACCCCCGATGTGTCGCTCAACGATCTGACCTGCCTGGTCCAGAAGGATGTGACGGTGGACGAGGTCAACGGGCTTTTCCGGGAGGCGGCCGCCGGTCCCATGGCCGGCATCCTGGCCTACACCGAACTCCCCCTCGTTTCCGCGGATTTTCGGGGAAACCCGAACTCCAGCATCGTTGACGGATTGTCGACGAGGGTGATGGAGAAACGGATGGTCAAGGTTCTGGCCTGGTACGACAATGAATGGGGATATTCCTGCCGGGTGCGGGATCTCGTCCACTTTATCGCGGAGCGCCTATGAATCCGTCCAAGGTGTCGGTCGATGAAATCGACGTGCGGGGGAAAAGGGTTTTTCTGAGAGCGGATTTCAACGTTCCTCTCGATGGAGATCTTCATATCACCGATGATCGCCGGATCCGTCTGTCTTTGCCGACCATCAACTAGCTCATTGACGAAGGGGCGAAAGTCATTATCGGTTCCCACCTCGGACGTCCGAAGGGAAATGTTGATCCGAAATACAGCATGGCTCCGGTTGCAAAAAGACTTTCGCGGCTCCTGAACAAGGACATCCGTTTTTCGGATCGGGTTGTGGGGCCGGTAGTTGAGAGGGAAGTTGAGAAAATGGAGGCCGGCGATGTTCTTCTGCTTGAAAATCTTCGTTTCAACGCCGGAGAGGAGTCCAACGACCCCGAGTTTTCCCGTCAGCTTTCCCTTTTATGCGACGTCTATGTCAACGATGCGTTTGGAACTGCCCACAGGGCCCACGCATCTGTGGTGGGCCTCCCCTCTCTCCTCAAGACGGTGGCCATCGGTTTTTTGATGAAAAAGGAAGTCAATTATCTGCAGGGAGCCGTTTCCAGTCCGACCCGCCCATTCGTGGCCGTTCTGGGCGGAGGAAAAGTCTCGGGAAAACTGGGTGTGATCGCAAATCTCCAGGAGAAGGTGGATAAGATCATCATCGGCGGGGGGATGGCTTTTACTTTTTACAAGGCGATGGGCTTTGAAATCGGCGATTCCCTGGTGGAAGAAAATCTCCTTCATATTCCCCTTGAGATGCTCGAGAAGTCCCGAAAAGGCGGATTTAAACTGTATCTGCCCGTCGACTGCATCGTGGCGGAGAGTCGGGACCCGACCGCTCCGACAAAGATCGTCCCCTACCAGGAGATTCCGAAGGGCTGGACCGGTCTGGACATCGGGCCTGCTTCAGTGAGGCTGTTTGCGGAGGTCCTGGACAATGCCAAGACGATCCTGTGGAATGGTCCGATGGGCGTCTTTGAAATTGATGCCTATTCAAGGGGCACTTTTGCCATGGCGCATGCCGTGGCCAATTCGTACGCACTTACCGTTGTCGGCGGGGGGGACACGGCCCTCGCAGTTTATCGGGCCGGAGAGGCGGACAATATGACGTTCATTTCCACGGGAGGGGGAGCTGCGCTTGAACTTCTGGAAGGAAAGGAGCTTCCGGGACTGAAGGCGATTCCCGACAACGAACACTGAGAACACGCATCAAATGGCCTCCGGGGGACGAATGTTTCTTGTCGCAAACTGGAAAATGAACATGACCCGGGACCGGATCGGGAGATATCTTGCCGTTCTTGAAGGAAAAGGTCTGTCGTCAATCCTTTCGGGAACCGGGCATGAAGTCGTATTTGCCGCAACCCACGTATATCTGGAGTACCTTTCAGAAGAGGTCAACCGACGTGGTCTTCCGGCAAAAATCTTTGCGCAGGACGTGTCCAGCCGGATCGAAGGAGCTTTTACCGGAGAAGTGTCCGTCCGGAATATTCTGGATGTCGGAGCGGTCGGATCGATCCTTGGCCATTCGGAAAGAAGAAGGTATTTTCGGGAGACAGATGAGGATGTTGCCACAAAAACCGGACTTTGTCTCCAGGCAGGTGTTATACCGCTCGTGTGTTTTGGTGAGTCCGGTGAAGATCGGGAGGCCGGAAATACCCTGAAGGTTTTGCGGGAGCAGGTGGCACCCGTTGCCGAGGTGGCGGCAAAGGCCCTGAAGGATGGGATAGATATCCCGGTTTATCTGGCATATGAACCCGTATGGGCGATCGGTTCGGGAAAGAACGCCTCCTGCGCCGATATTCGGGAAGTCATGTCGGCGGTCCTGGAGGAATTTCCCTGGACTGCTCCGCCGAAAATCCTTTACGGGGGATCGGTGAATCTCGACAACATTGCTTCTCTTGCGGCGCTGAAAAATTTGTCCGGTTTGCTGGTGGGAAGTGCCTGGCTGGACCCGGAAATCTTTCTGAACTCTCTCATGGCTTTGTCCTGACTTCGTTCGTCTCTTGGTTCGTTCTTTTTGAAAAAAGGAGTGATTTTTCATGACAACCCTGATTACTGTCGTTCATGTTCTTACTTGCATCCTGATCGTTATGGCCGTTCTCCTCCAGTCCGGAAAAGGGGCAGAAACCGGAGTCATGATCGGAGGATCCAGCCAGTCTCTTTTCGGCGCACGAGGCGCGTCTTCGTTTTTAAGCAAGGTGACGGTCGTTCTGGCGACACTCTTTATGGTGACGTCCCTGTCCTTGTCGCTGATCCGCCAGAGCCCGGTCGGACCCTCCCTTCTTCTGAACGCTCCTTTTAAATCCCTGCCTGCAGCGCCTCCGCCAAAAACAAAGACCCCCTGAACGTGAAGGGCCTGTCGCCTCTCCCGTTTCTGACGCTTTTCTTCGTCTGTATCCTGTCGGCGGGATGCCAGAATACACGCCATAAGCCCTGGACGGTTCTTCCTCGATCTTCTCCGGCAGGAGGAAATCTGGTCATGGATGTCGTCTCTGATCCAAAGACATTCAACCCTGCCCTGGCGACGGAAACGACCAGCACTCAGATCCTCGGGTACTTGTTCCGCGGACTCACCCGGCAATCTCCCGTCGACGGAACGATCAAACCGGATCTGGCAAAAGACTGGACAATCAGCGAGGGGGGGAGAAAAGTCGTCTTCCACCTCCAAAAAGGGCTTCAATGGTCGGATGGGGCTCCGTTTGACGCGCGGGACGTGACCTTTACCTTTCGGAGTATCTACTACAACCCTCAGGTGGCCACGGCCGTTCGCTCAGAATTGATGGCAGGCGGAAAACCCTTTTCTGTCGAACGGAGGGGACGACTGACGGTGGTCGTAAAAACCGCCAGGCCTTTTGCGCCCTTGATGGAAACGATGGGGGTGGAAATTCTTCCCCGCCACATTCTGGAGCCGTGGGTTCGACGGGGAACTTTCAATCAGGTGTGGTCGGTTCGTGAAAATCCTTCTCATATCGTGGGGACGGGTCCTTTTGTCCTCGGAAAGTATCTCCCGGGACAACTGATCGTTCTGAAATCCAACCCTCATTACCGTCCTCCTGCTGGACTTGAGCCGTCTCCTGGATGTCCGATGCCTTGCCTCTCCCGTCTTGTATTGCGCATCGTTCCGAATGACACGAGTTCCCTGATCCGGTTCATGACAGGTAAAACCGATCTTTACGGGATCTCTCCCCAACAGTTGGCCGTCTTGAAACCCGTTCAAAAAATGGACGCTTTCGATCTCATGGTCCGGGGACCGTCCCTGTCGGAATCTTTTGTGACGTTCAACGAGAATCCCCGGGCTCCTCTTCCACCATGGAAGATTCGTTGGTTCAGAAACCGTCTGTTTCGAAAAGGAGTCGCTCTTTCGATCGACAAGAAAGCCATGATCAACATTGTCCTGAGCGGGATGGGGCGATCGATTCCCGGACCGGTTCCCAGATCTGTCAAGGCGTTTTTTAATGAAAAAATTCACCCCTATCCTTATGATCTTCAAGGGGCGCGAGACTGCTTTATCCGGGGAGGTTTTCATTATGACCGCGGGCGACTGTTTGACGACCGTGGGCATCGGGTCCTGATTGTTCTTTTGACAAATACGGAAAGCGTTGAACGGATCCAGATGGCCCAGATTCTCCAGGCCAACCTGAAAGACGTCGGCATCAAGGTCCGGATCGTTCCTCTCCAGTTCAACATGTTGGCGACCATGGTCATGACGAGCTACCAGTGGGAAATGCTCCTCTTTGGTCTGACCGGCGTTGTGGACCCTCACGGGGATTCTTCCGTCTGGAAATCCTCCGGGTTCCTGCACCTCTGGAATCCGAGGGAAAAGAAACCCGACCAGCCATGGGAAGCGGAAGTGGACGCGCTGTTTGACCGTGGAGACACGACGCTGGATCCGAAAGCCCGAAAGCAGATCTATGACAAGTGGCAAGAGATAGCGCATCGAGAATTGCCTCTGGTGGATCTTGTCACCCCGGATGAGATCACCGCCGTTCGAAAGACGCTTGGAGGGATACGTCCAACCCCATTGGGAGGGGTTGTCCCCCATATCACACAGGTCTACCAGCAAGGGGTTTTGACGCCGTCATGATCCGGACCGTTCTGATCCGATTCTTACATCTTCTGGTTGTTCTTTCCGGAATTCTGTTTCTGTCTTTTCTTCTGATTCATCTCGCTCCGGGAAACTTCCTTTCCCAGATGGCGATGAATCCGCAGATTTCTCCGGATATTATTCGTCAGTTAAAAGCGTTGTACGGCTTGGACAAACCCTTCTATGTGCAGTTTCTGGACTGGATGGTGGCCGTTTTCCATGGAAATCTCGGCTATTCGTTTTCCTACCATCTGCCGGTGGTCCAGCTTCTCCTGTCCCGCATACCCCTGACATTGCTTCTGACCGTCAGCGCCGTTTTTCTTTCCTGGGGAATGGCCCTGCCGTTCGCCGTATTCGGCGCTTCGAGACCTGAAGGATGGCTGGACAGGACCCTGACCGCTTTTTCTTACCTGTCCATCTCTGTTCCTTCTTTTTTTCTGGCGCTTCTCGGGGTCCTGCTGGCGGGGGCGACCGGGTGGTTTCCTATCGGAGGAGCACGCAGCGCGGCCAACATCTCATCGGGTGGCTTTGTCGGGATGGTCGACTTGCTTCATCATCTTGCATTGCCGGCGCTTACTCTCGCCCTGGGAAGCTTTGGCGTCCTGTATCGGTTGATGCGTTCTTCTGTTCTGGAAGTCCGGAGCAAGCCCTATTTTGCAGCAGCACGCGCGAGAGGGTTGTCCAATGGTATTCTCCGGGTTCGCTATCTGTTCCGAAACGCCCTGAACCCCCTCATCACCGTTTTCGGAATGGAACTGGGGGGGCTGTTGTCGGGAGCGGCGTTCGTGGAAATGGTGTACGCATGGCCGGGGATGGGTCGACTGATGCTGCATGCCGTGATGACGGAAGATCTTTATCTGGTCATGGGGGGGATTCTGGCCGGTTCCGTCATGCTCCTCCTCGGCAATATGCTCGCGGATGCAGTCTTGTATTTTCTGGAGCCCCGGACGCGGGAGGGATTGTCCGGATGAAGAGGAAATCGGAAAATATGTTTCGTCGCGCCGGCTTTCCTCTGGTGGTGCTGGGGATCTTTTTTGTGTCTGGGCTGTTTGCGGAATTTCTCGCGCCATACCGCTATGACAGCGTCCGTTTCGACCTGAGTTACATGCCTCCCGTATGGCCCACTTTCCATTCCGGACGACTGCAAGTCCCGGTCATGTCTGTTTC
>JAKBTR010000112.1 GCA_021844275.1 Nitrospirota bacterium
ACTGGGAAGTCTGGTGGTTCTGGGGGGGTCCCTGATGCTCTACGAAGCACTTTCCCGCCGCTCTGAAGAAGCGATGGTTGACCGAACGGTGACCAGTCTCTACAAATATGTCGACCTGCGGGCCGAATGGCTAAAAACCCATCTCCACCCTGTTAAAAAGACCCGTAGTGGGAAAGTCGTATTGCCCTCCCCCACTGACGGGAAAACCGGAAGCCAGTAGCCCGTTCCCTTCCGAAGAACGGGGAGGCTGCCGGAGCCTTTCGGCATCTGCTGTCAGGATCAGAGCCCTGGTATTGGAAAGGATGGCCCTGACATAGTGGTCGACAGAAAAAGATCCCGAGGAAGAGACATAACGGCCATGCCTTTTCCGGGGCTTCCCGTCATTATAGGCGGCCAGAACGTCTGAAACATTTGTGTATCTCTTGAGCAGGTAAGCCAGGAATTTTGTCCCGTACCGGATGTTTACCCACGGATTGTAGAGGGTTTGGGGAGCTCCTCTAAAACCCAGCCATCGCGCTGTCCTCAACGTGACCTGCATCAACCCCCTGGAAATGTCGTGAATTCTTCTTTCCCGCCTGAATTTGTGGGAGTTGAACTGGGATTCCCTCTCGATAACCGCAGCAACAAGGACCGGATTGACATGATCCTGACAGGCGATACGAGTAATCGCCGTATGATAGGGAACCGTGCTGCTTAAAAGATGGGCCCCAAGGCACCACGACACAGACTGGTGAATCAGCCAATTCACACACACCTCACTAACGGGAGCTTTTCCGGATTGCTGGCTCCCAATGTTTTTCCCGGATGTTCTTCGATGATTACATTTTATTATCAGAGGTCGGGTCTGGTCAAGAAAAAACGAGAGCTGTCGAATTTGAAGGATATCTTTGATGATTGAATCAAAAGAAGGCTGAAATCTCTTGGTTTCAGGGAAATTTGGCGAAAGGAAAAGCTTTTCCGGAGAAAACGGTTATGCCTGAGAAACCCTTTGCTGGCAGGAAAAAAACAAACACCAAATCGACGGCTGGACATACGGTTGACCGGTGGATCTCTAAACTTGGTCTCGGGACGCGTGGAATGGCCAGGGAATGGGTTCGACAAGGCCGTCTTGCGTTCGAAGACGGACGCCAAGTGGAGTCTGTCGAACAGTTTGTCAGGGGAAAGACAGGTTGCGAACCCGTTTTCAGGCTGGACGGAAGGACGCTTCTTCCGGACTCTCCTGCCATATATGCCTTCAACAAGCCCAGAGGGCTCTTGGTTACAAGGACAGACCCCGAAGGACGAGAAACGATTTCCGAACGGGTTGCTCTTTCATCGAAAAAGATGCCAGGGTTGGATGTATCGCGCATCATGCCGGTAGGACGTCTGGATCAGGCTTCGTCCGGGCTGATCCTTCTGACAAACCGTCCTTCTGCGCTTTCAGGACTACTCGATCCGGAGCGCGACTTCTTACGCGAATATCGGGTGAAAATTCACCCTGCCCTGAAGCGGAAAGACTGGGATACGGGGCTTGCCGGAGGAGGGTGGGCAAACGCCCTTGGATTCAGGTCGGTGGAAGTTCAGTTCGAAAAAGAGAACCTCCGGTCAACATGGTTGAAGGTGGGCCTGAGAGAAGGTAAAAACCGGGAAATCCGACGGTTGTTCGATATCGGCGGATATGAAGTCCTTCATCTGGTCCGTGTCCGGTTTGGGCCTTTCTGCCTGAAGGATTTGCCTCCTGGCGGAATCCTGGACGTCTCTCGTTTTTTTCTTCGGGATGGTCTCCTTGTACTTGACATAATACTTGACATGATGCGTTCCGGGGATATAATTGAATTGAAAGAAAGCGGTGCGGTCGTCTCTCAGGGAGGGGCGGAGGCGCTGCGGAAAAAATGACCCGGTTCCATGGGTACCGGGCCCCGAGTTGAAAAAATGTTCAGTTTAAGGGAGGGTTGAGAAATGACAAGCCTTTTAAGATGGGATCCCGTAAGGGAACTGGAAGACTTGGGACGCCGCCTGACTCCTGTTTTCGCGCGTATGCCGCAGGAAACAAGGACGGATGAGCGGCAGGCGATGACAGCCGTAGATTGGGCTCCCGTTGTCGATATCGCCGAAGATGGAGAAGCCTATCACGTGACGGTGGAGTTGCCGGATATCCGGAAAGAGGATGTCAAGGTCTCCATCGAAAACGGGATACTGGCCATCTCGGGGGAGCGCAAAAAGGTCTCGGAAGAGAAGAACGGGAAAAGATTCCACCGTACGGAACGTCTTTACGGGAGTTTCCTCCGCAGTTTCTCTCTTCCGGATGACGCCGATCCTCAACGAGTCACGGCAACAATGAAGGACGGCGTGTTGCACGTCAAGATCGAAAAACTGGCCGAAACGAAGCCACGGTCAGTCGAGATCGAGGTCGGTTAAGACCCCGGGTCCTGAGAGGACCATGACGAGGGGAAGGCTCTATGCCTTCCCCTTTTTTTATGTATTTTGAAGATCGTCTGTTTGCCGATCTCAGATTTTTGCCCTACAATGAAAAAGAGTTGAAGTCATTATTCATAGAACAGAACCCCTGATTCGTCGATTGCGCATTTTCTGATCCGGAAACTTTGCATGCAGCTCAATTCTCAGCAAGGAACGGATCTGGAGAGGAAAGGAGAGCAGCAGAACTGGTCCGGTGCGGGTATCGGACTTTCTTCCATTCATCATGATCAATCTTGTCAACCTTTCGAAGCATTATCCTTCCAAGACCCTTTTCGACAACCTGTCTCTCAAGATCAGTCTCAAGGAACGGATGGCGATCGTCGGTCCCAACGGTGCCGGTAAATCCTCCCTGCTGAAGATGATCGCGGGACACCTGGAGCCGGACTCTGGCCAGATTGTTCTGCCTGTCGGTGCCCGGATAGGATACCTTCCCCAGGATCTGGAGATTGTTTCCGACCGGTCCGCCGTCCATGAAGTTGTGGGAGGGGATCAGGCCCTTCAGCGCATCGAAGATGAAATGCAGGAAATCGAAGAGCTGATGTCTCTTCCGGATCAGTCCGAGTCGGAAATGAACCGGCTCTTGTCCCGATACGGCGATCTTCAGACGCGATTTTCATCTTCTGGCGGATTCGAGCAAGAGGCTACCGCCCGAAAGATTCTCTCCGGACTCAACTTCTCGGAAGCGCAGATGGACACGCGTGTTTCGGCCCTTTCCGGTGGATGGCGTATGCGTGTGGCTCTGGCCCGGACGCTTGTCACCCGGCCGGAAATCCTTCTCCTGGACGAACCGACCAATCATCTGGACATTCCCTCGATTGAGTGGCTGGAAGATTTTCTGAATGATTTTGCCGGGTCAGTTCTTTTGATCTCCCATGATCGCACCTTCATGAACCATGTGGTGAACGGGGTCATCGAGCTTTCCCAGGGGCGAGCCACGATTTATCACGGGAACTACGATTTGTATCTCGAACAGAGAGAAGCGCAGAAGGAAGCTCTCGAATCGGCCTACGAGCGCCAACAGAAGGAAATCGCCCATATGCAGTCGTTCGTCGACCGCTTTCGGGCGAAGGCGACAAAGGCCACGCAAGCCCAGAGCCGTATGAAAGCGCTTGAGAAGATCGAGAGAATCGAGCTTGAATCCGAGGAGAAAACGGTCAAGTTCAAGTTCCCTCAGCCCCCTCGTTCCGGAAACGTGGTCCTGACACTGGAAGATGTGACCAAATCTTTCGGGGAGAAGCGGATTATACCTCCTTTTCGCTTCGTTCTTCACCGGGGTTCAAAAATAGCCCTTGTCGGTCCGAACGGAGCTGGAAAGTCCACCCTGTTAAGGATAATGGCGGGGGTTATGAAGCCGGACACAGGAAAATGCGTTCCGGGAACCAATGTGACCTTTACCTATTTTGCGCAACATCAACTCGAAACACTGGAGCCACATCATACCGTTCTTGAGGCAATGGAAGCGGCAGCCGAAGATACCGAAAACCAGACACGCATCCGGAGCCTTCTCGGAGCATTTCTTTTTCGTAAAGACGATGTGTACAAGAAAGTCTCGGTTCTTTCAGGAGGAGAAAAAAGCCGTCTGGCCCTTGCGAGAATGCTTCTTGTACCCTCCAACTTCATTCTTCTGGACGAGCCGACGAACCACCTCGATATCGCTTCCCGGGAATGTCTGGAAAAAGCACTTTCCTCGTATACAGGAACCTTGGCCTTCATCACGCACGATCGTCACCTGATCGAAGCGATCGCTACGGACATCATCGAAGTGATGCCGGGCAGCATCCAGCCCTATCTGAACACACCCTATACGATTTATCTTGAAAAGCGTCGCCCAAGAACGATCGAGCCGATAACCCCGAAGGAATCCGCCGTTTCCGCTCCGAAGGCATCTGTGCCTTCTTCGGATATCCCGAACGGGGATCAGGCCCTCATCCGGAAGCGACTCGAGAAAATCGAAAGCGACATGGACGAATTGTCGGGCATGATCGCCTCTTTCGACACCGAGCTCGCTTCGCCCCGATTGTCGGACAACCCGGATTACAAGGCCAAAAGCGAACGCAAGAAAATCGAACAAAAACGTCAGGAAGCGTTGAAGCGACAGGAAGCCCTGACCCAGGAATGGGAAAAAGAAGCCGGGCGAATCCGATCCTGATGGACCATATCTACCGGACATCCCGGGATGGCAATGGCCTCCTGGCCGGGTTGTGAATGGATTTTTCGGGTCAGGCCCGGAGGAAGGAATCTCCAGCAATGTCGATACCCAAACTCATCATCGATTCTTCGCCCGTCACCTTCTATTACCACCGGAACTGTTCGGATGGCTTCGGAGCCGCATGGTCGGCGTGGAAGAGACTGTCCGGACGGACGGACATCCGCCTCATACCGGTGGCCTACGGGGATCCGTTGCCTGTTTTTCCGGAAGGAGAGACCGTGTATGTCGCGGATTTTTCTTTTGGTCCGGAAGTGGTTCTGGACCTCAAAAAAAAGAATCGAAGAGTGATTGTTCTTGACCATCACAAAACGGCGTTCGAAAAAATGGCCGGCAAGTTTGCCGATGACTCCGACGTGTACTTCGACATGACCCATTCGGGTGCGGCGATCAGCTGGTCACATTTTCATGCGGACGAACCGGTCCCCAACCTGATCCGTCTGATCGAAGACAAGGATCTCTGGAAATGGGAGCTTCCCTTTAGCCAGGAGGTCAACACGGCTTTGGCGTCTTATCCGTTTGACCTTGATCTGTGGAATCGTTTTGATCAACAGATGGGGAACGGGACGATCTCTGAAAATTGGGAACTTGTCCAGGAAGGAAAAACCATTCTCCGTTATCAATCCCAGATCCTCCGGGCCGCCGTCCGGGATACGGCCTGCAAAGGGCGTTTCCCCGGGGGAGTGGAAGGACTCTTTGTCAATTCCCCGATCCTGAATTCCGAAATCGGAGGATTCCTCAAGTCCGATTTCCCTCTGATTGTGATATGGTCCCACCGGTCCGACGGTCGGGTTTCTTACAGCCTCCGGTCTTCTTCCGAGGGGCCGGATGTTGCGAAAATCGCCGAAGAGTTCGGGGGAGGCGGACATGCGAAGGCTGCCGGATTCATTTCCGACCGGATCGTTCACGAACCCACCGGATCCCTGAAGTCCTGACAGGGCTTGGTCGGATTTTGACCAGCAAGATGAGAGAGTAAGCTTGGGGACAAGCGGGTAAGAGAGATCAAAGTGAAACCTTGTGAGAGATGTCAAGAATCTCCTATGGTGACAATCATATAGATAAACACTTTCAGAATGGAAGAAAAGGACGATGATGCGATCGGATGGACGAAAGGCGGAGAGTTTGCGCTCCCTGTCGATAAAGACAGGGGTCAATCTTTATGCGGAAGGAAGCGTTCTGGTAGAGATGGGGAACACGAAGGTGCTTTGTACGGCCAGCGTCGAAGAAAAGGTTCCTCCGTTTCTCAAAGATCAGGGAAAAGGCTGGATCACGGCCGAATATGGAATGCTGCCACGGGCGACTCATGAGCGCAATTCCCGTGAGGCGGCGAAAGGTAAACAGACAGGTCGGACACAGGAAATCCAGCGGCTGATTGGAAGAAGTCTGCGTTCGGTTGTGGATACCAAACGGATGGGTGTCCGGACGGTCACGGTGGACTGCGATGTCCTGCAGGCCGATGGGGGAACCCGGACCGCTTCCATCAGCGGGGGATTTGTTGCGATGTGCCTTGCCTTTTCCGAACTCCACAAGCGAGGTCTGATGCCCGAATGGCCTGTCCGGGAATATCTGGCAGCCGTTTCTGTCGGGGTCGTGGAAGGGCTGCCGGTGCTCGACTTGTGCTATACCGAAGACAGCGGGGCCGAAACGGACATGAACCTGGTCATGACAGAATCCGGTCATTTCGTGGAGATTCAAGGAACGGCAGAAGAGACCCCTTTTTCCAGAGAATCCCTGGATACGCTCCTTCGTCTGGGAGAGAAAGGCATTCGGGAGATTATCGCTTGCCAGCGATCTGTTTTTCTTTTTCCTGGTGGTACCCAGGCTTGAGAAAAACACTGCTTCTGGCTTCCGGCAACGCCCACAAGCTCGAGGAATTTCGCCGTCTGTTGCCGGAAGACTATGAAATCGTATCCGCTCCACCGGAGACGTTTTTCCCGCCGGAAGACAGGGAGACCTACTTCGGGAACGCCTGGCTGAAAGCGAATGCCTGTCTGCCGGCACCGGGTCGCCTGATTCTGGCCGATGACTCCGGTTTGGAGGTCGATGCGCTGGATGGCCGCCCGGGGATCCTCTCTTCGCGCTTCGCCGGATCCGGAGCAAGTTCTCTGATGAACTGCCAGGCACTCATCCGGGAAATGAAAGAAACCGTTCCGGAAAAACGGACAGCCCGCTTCCGGTGTGTTCTCGTTTTACTGGATGGCGACTCCGGCCGGTTGATGGGCGCGGTCCAGGGTGTTGTGGAGGGACGATTGAGCAAGGGGGTTCTGGGAGAAGGAGGGTTCGGATATGATCCGCTGTTTATTCCGGAGGGCTATCAGGTTACCTTCGGTATTCTGCCTTCCTCCATCAAGGACCGCATCTCTCACCGGGGACGGGCCGTGCGGAATATGATGAGACTTCTCGAGAGCTTGTCGGCATGAAATCCTCAAGATCCCCCGAGGCGGATTGGGGCCAATGGTTGTGGGTCAGTTTGCCCGGCGATCATCTTGACGAGGAAGATGTCCGCTGGTTGCAACAGGTTCGACCGGGAGCCGTCGTCTTGTTCTCCGAAAACGGGACGCGGGCCCAGGATGTGCAGAAGCTGGTTTCCGGGATCCGTGAAGCCCTTGCTCCTTCGGACGTCTGGATCGCAATAGACCAGGAAGGAGGACGCGTCGCCCGACTGAAGGAAGGTGTCCCATCCCTTCCTCCGGCCAGAATGTTGGGAGACGGGGATCCCGCCGAAATTTACCGGTCGGCGTTGAATCTCGGGATGGCTCTTCGCCGGACAGGTATCGATATCGATTTCGCACCCGTTCTGGATGTTGACTCCAACCCGGACAATCCGATCATCGGGGACCGTTCTTTTTCCCGGGATCCCTGGCAGGTGGCGCGTCTGTCCATGGCATTCTCCCACGGACTCGAAGCGGGAGGAATCATTCCCTGCGGGAAGCACTTTCCTGGGCATGGCGACACGCTTCTGGACTCCCATCTCGCCTTGCCATCGGTCGGAGCGTCTGCAGACATTCTGGTCGAAAGGGAGTTTCTTCCATTCGAAATGGGAATTCAGGAAGGGATTCCGATCCTTATGACGGCGCATGTCCTGTACCCCGCGCTCGACAAACGATGGCCGGCGACTTTGTCCCGGAAGATCATGACGGATATGTTGCGTAAAAAATGGGGTTTCCGCGGCCTTCTTCTGTCGGATGATCTGTCCATGGCAGCTGTCGGGAAACCCTTTCCTTTTTCTGTCGTGGTGGAACGATCTCTGGCGGTCACCTGCGATGGTCTTCTTGTCCTCAAATCCCGCGAAAAACCGTTGGAAGCTCTCAAGATCATCCGGAGTCTGGCAGCAAGGAATCCTGGTCTCTGGCGTGCTCGTCTTGAAAAGACGCTCATGCGTCGTGCCGTGATTGAAAAAAGGATAGCGGCTTATCGCAAAGCGGCCGAGAGGATTCTGTGACGGGCGTCGACGGAAATCGGGAAAATGGCGGTGTCGCCCTTTTCGATTCGGGAGTGGGAGGACTGACGGTTCTCCGCCATTTTCTGGAGACATTCCCGGAGCTGGATTTTGCCTATCTGGGGGATATGGCCCGTTTTCCTTACGGGACAAAGTCCCGGGAAACGATTCTTCGGTTTGCCCGGGAGAATATCCTGTTTCTGGCCACTCTCAAACCGTCCTTGATCGTTGCGGCCTGTTTCACCGTTTCGAGCCAGGTTCTTCCCGACCTTTCCCTGGAATTCCCCGATATTCCGATTGTCGGCGTTCTCGATGCCGGAGCCCGCGCGGCTTGCCGTCTGACCCGTACGGGCTCCGTGGGAGTTCTGGCTACGGAAGGAACGATTTCCAGTCACGCCTATCCGGCGGTGATAGGGGAGTTGTCCGGGAATCTTGTGCGCGTTTATGGGCAGGCTTGCCCATTATTTGCTCCGATGGTGGAAGAGGGCTTAACGGACGGACCTATTGTCGAACTGGTGGCCCGAAAATATCTGGAGCCATTTCTGAGCCTGTACCGGGACGTCGATACCATCATTTTGGGCTGCACCCATTATCCTCCGCTCAGGCGGACACTGGAAGCGATCTTGCCGGATGTCGTTTTTGTGGATCCGGGCCAGGAATTGGCCGATGAATTACGAAAGTCCGGAAGAGAGATTGGAGGACAAAGAGAATCTTTGCCCGAAAGACGTTTCTATGTCACAGACAGCCCACAACGGTTTGTCCGGATCGGGGAAAATCTTTTGGGCTATCCGATCCGGGAGTTTCCGGAAGTTCTCACGCTTCCGGATCCGCCTGTCTGGACGCCGTTTCCAGAAACCTCTCGAGAATTTTCCGTGAAAGCGGATGATCGGTCTGTCGCTCCGGATGCCACTGTACCCCCAGGAAAAAGGGAAGACGGGGGTCGATAATGCCTTCGGCAATTCCATCGGCCGAGCGGGCAAAGATCGCCAGACGCTCTCCAATCCGATCAAGACCCTGATGGTGAAAGCTGTTGACGGGGGGAGTTTCCCTGGGAAGCCAGTCCAGATCGCCTGTCATCTGAAGGGCATGACTGCTTTCCTGATGATTGATGTCCGACCGGCCGGAAGTCGGTAAATCTTCAATCAGGGTTCCTTTCCGGTAAACGTTCATCATCTGGAACCCTCCGCAGATCCCCAAAACCGGCTTCTGAATTTCTTCGAAGAGTTTCAGGAGGCCGATTTCGGTTCGGACTCGTCTGTCCGACATCAGGGTATTGTTCCAAAACGTTCTTTCCTGTCCGTAATAGTCGGGTGATATGTCCAGCCCGGAGCCCGAGAGAACCAGTCCGTCAAGCATCGACCAGAAATCGACCGGAAAATCCAGTGTGGATGGGAGAATGATGGGGACAGCCCCAGAGTCCGAAATGTAACGGACGTAGGCCTCTTTAAGAAAAAACCGGGCGTGACGCCCGGTTTCCTCAGGTTCGTAGTCAGAGGTGATACCAATCAGGAGGGGTTTATCACCGTTCTTCATGTGCTGGCGGCGCCGAACTTTGGGATGTTTTCCGGTTACCGTAAGAAAAGCGGTTGCCGCTGGTGGAGGAACGGGGTCTTCCCTGCGAGTTCCGGTCCGTCCGGAACCGGTTTTCTCCCCGGGGAGTCCTGTCCGAGGATCTTCCAAAAGAAGGACGGCGGGAGAAGGATTTTCGAAGACTCTGCTCGCTGAGCGGAATGGAGTGTGGAGAGTGGGGGATAGGCTTTCCCGCCATGGTTTCAATGGACCGCACGACGTCCCGGTCGGAAGGATGAAAGAAGGACAGCGCCCGTCCCGTCCGTCCGGCCCGTCCCGTCCGTCCGATCCTGTGGACATAATCTTCGGCCGTCTGAGGCAAGTCGTAGTTGATGACATGCGTGATCCCGTCGATATCGAGTCCTCGGGCAGCCACGTCCGTGGCGACCAGAACTTTGAGATCACCTCTGCGGAACCGGTTTAGAACCCTGTTTCTGACAGGTTGGGACTTGTCTCCGTGGAGAGCATCCGAAGGGAAGCCCGCATCGTTGAGGGCGATGGAAAGATCTTCGGCGCTTCGTTTTGTCCGTGTGAAGATGATGACCTGTCCTGTCTCGGATTTCCCTTCGTCCAGCACTTTCTTGAGAAGCCCGAGTTTCTGTGAGCCATGAGAAACCGTGATCCACTCCTGGTGGATGTGGTCAGAACCCTTCCGTTCCGGCTCTACGCGTACGATGATTGCTTCATTTTGGAAAGTGGCCGCGAGATCCTGGATCCGTGGGGGACAGGTTGCCGAAAAGAGAAGAGACTGGCGCCCTTTTGGCAGTTGCCGGACAATCGTGTTGATATCGGGAAGAAATCCCATGTCGAGCATTCTGTCCGCTTCGTCGATAATGACGAGAGAGGTATTTGCCAGAGTCAGGTTGTTCCGGCGAACATGGTCCAGAAGACGTCCCGGCGTGGCAACGACCATGTCCCAGTTTCTCTTCAGATTTCTTTCCTGCCGGATAAAATCCACTCCGCCGACAAGAAGAACCGCATTCGTGTGCAGATACTTCGAGTAATCTTTTGCGGCCTGATGGATTTGCGTGGCCAGTTCCCGGGTCGGAGAAAGGACGAGGGCCCGTGTCCGGATCCCGTGTCGTTTGCCTTCAGCGATCTTGTGGAGAACGGGCAGAAGAAATCCCCCGGTTTTTCCCGTTCCTGTCTGGGCAATTCCCAGAAGGTCCCGGCCGTCAATGACGTGGGGGATGGATTGTTTCTGGATGGGTGTTGGAGAGGCGTGTCCAAGGTCGTTCAGGGCGCGGAGAATCTCCGGAGAAAGTCCGAGTGCTTCAAAAGTCATGACTGTCCTT
>JAKBTR010000087.1 GCA_021844275.1 Nitrospirota bacterium
CTATTGGAAGTTGCTGAACTTTGCTTTGGAAGGAATAACCTCGTTTAGTCAGGTTCCTCTTCAGTTGGCCTCATACATGGGATTCTTTGTTTCGATCGGGGCGATTGGTTACGGATTTGTGCTGTTGATTCGAACGTTGCTTTTCGGGAATTCCGTCAAAGGCTATCCCTCTCTCATGGTCGTCATGCTCTTTTTAGGTGGTGTTCAACTCATGGCCTTAGGGGTCATCGGGGAGTACTTGGGAAGGACCTACGAAGAAAGTAAGCAGAGGCCAAGATATGTCATTCGACAATACTGGATGACGAATGACAGTGAAAGAGAAAAATCCGAAGGTCAATTGGCATCATTATGATGGTGCCCAAAAAATTGTCTATGTTGCAATTTCATATTTCAAGCCTCTTGATCAGGTGCATACTTGATTCAGGAAGAGAGTTCCATGAAGAAACCCGTACTCCAAAGATCTCTTAGAGCTGTTCACTTCATGACATTGGTCCGATCTGATGTATGAGGGGAGTGTGCAGAAGCTCTACAACGATATGAGTGGGTAGCCATTTACTGAGTCTCTTGCAAGAAATATGGCCAGGGAATGCTCGAGATGATGGCCAGGGAACTTGTCATAGTGTCCTCCTTCGGTTATCAGGGATCAGTTTCCTTTTCTATTGATTGTCTATGGACTGTCTTAAAAGACCGAAGCACATGATAAAGCGTAAAAAGGATACTCTCATAAAAACAGAAAAAAACGTCTCTGTTCTCATTGTCCTTCTGGGTCGGATCGGCGATGTCATTTTCACTCTTCCGTCGGTCATTGCCCTCAAAAAGCTCCGTCCGGAGATCGAGATCGACTGGGTGGTCGAAGACCGTTGTGCGGATCTTCTGGTAGGTCATCCTGCCATCAATAACCTCATCATTTTTCCCCGGGCAAGATATCAATCCCTGGTCAAACAGAAAAAGTACCGACAGGCCTGGGGCATCCTCGTTGATCTTGTCCGGTCCATCCGGACCAGAAAATATGCGGCCGTTCTGGACTTCCAGGGACTTCTGAAGTCCGGTATCCTGACGGGACTCGCCCGTTCCTCTCTCAAGCTGGGCAGTCCTTCCACTTATGGAAAGATGCGGGAGGGCGCCGGTTTCTTCTCCCGCCAGGTTCCGCTCACCGATCCCGGGCTTCATCTGATCGACCGACATGCCCTTGTTGTTCGAGAGCTTATGGGAGATTTTTCGTTTGACAGAGAGTTCTATCTTCCGGTTTTACCGCAAGACCGTGAGACGCTCGATGCACTTCTTCGTTCCAAGGGATGGGGAGAAGGATCTTTGTCTGTTCCCCTGATCCTTCTCCATCCTTTCGCCAGCTGGAAAACCCGCCAGTGGCCGATGCGATTTTTTCTGGACGTCGGAGTTCATTTTCTTCGGAAGGGATATCGCGTGGGGATCATCGGAGGAGGAGGGGAAGAGCAGAAGACACTTGTTGCCCCGTTTCGGGAATTTCTGGAGAAGACAGAAAAAGAGGAACCTGATATAAATACAAGAATGAAGTTTTTTCAAGGGGAATTGTCTCTTCGGGGCACCGCCCACTTGATGACCCGGGCAGAGCTTGTTATCGCCGACGATTCGGGGCCTATGCATCTGGCATCGGCATTGGGCGTCCGTACGCTGGGTGTTTTTGGCCCGACAGATCCTGTTCGTCTGGGTCCCTCCTATCCGCCGGGAAGCTCCTCTGTTCATCTGAATCTTTTGTGTCAGCCCTGCATGAAGAGAAGCTGCCCCATCGGAACGGTCTGTATGAACGATCTCTTGCCGGAAGACGTGATCCGGGCCGCGGAAAGTCTCCTGGCGGTCCCGATGGCAAGACAGAATGGAAATGAGCGAATTGGGTTCTTTCAACCGCATCCTGATCATTAAACCCAGTTCTCTGGGAGATATCGTCCACTGTTTTCCGTTGGTTGACCAGATCCGGAAGACCTTTCCGGATGCCAGTATCGACTGGGTGGCCAACACGGAATTTCTCCCGCTCGTGCGACGTTATCCGGGCGTGCGCCGGGGTATCGCCTTTCCCCGCTCCCGGTGGGGAAAGGCTTCTTTCTTTCCTTCGTTTGCCCGCTTTCTTCAGGATCTTCGGCAAGAATCCTATGATGCTGTTCTGGACGCCCAGGGACTCCTGCGCTCCGCGCTGATTGCCCGGGGAAGTCGGGGAGCGATCCGTATCGGGTTTTCGGATGCGCGGGAAGGAGCGGTCGGTCTTTACTCGGAAACCGTTTCTCTGAAGGAGGCCTCCGGCATTATGCATGCCGTTCGGAAAAACCTCCGGCTGCTGGAGCCGTTGGGGATTTCTCCGGAGTATTCTTTGCAGAAGTTGACCTATTCCACGCAGGATCAGGAAAATCTTCAGAATATCCTTTTGCGGGCGTCTGCGGATTTTCAGGGCGACTTCTTTGTTCTGCATCCTGGGGCAAAGCGTCCGATCAAGAGATGGCCTTCCCTGTATTTTTCGGATCTCCTGAACGATATCCACCGGTATTACCCCGGAATTCGTCCCGTACTGGTTGGCGGGGCGGAGGACAAGGCTCTCCTGGAAGAGGTCGGCGGAAGAACGAGGTCCAATCCGGTTCTCTTGCCCGGCTCGGTCCCGATCGACCTTCTTCCTCTTCTGTTCGAAAAGGCCCTTTTTTATGTGGGGAACGATTCAGGTCCCTTGCATCTGGCTGTCATGGCAGGAATCCCGACGGTTTCGTTTTACGGGTCCTCGACGCCGGAACGGACTGGGCCATTCGATGACGGGAAGGGTGATCACATTGTGTTGGGGGACAAGGTGGCTTGTTCGCCCTGCGGAGATTTCCGGAAGGCCTGTGAGCATCAGAGCTGTCTGGTCGGCGTGACTCCGGAAGCCGCTTTTTTCGAGATCCGCGCTCTGATAAAGAGATTGCGGGATTCTCCTCGCGGGAAGGAAGGTCTTCGATCCGCATGAAGATTCTCGAATCCTTCTTCCCCAGAAACAGGGCGTAATCGGGGAATCTCCTTTAAACATGGATTGAACATTCTTTCTGCGGGGGGTTCTTGTTCGTCTCTGCCTTCACTTTCTGTCGCAATCTTGTCAAGCTGGACTATCCTTTTCTGGAATCCATCCGGTCCGTATTGCCGCTGGTGGATGAATTTGTTGTCGTTGTGGGTGATTCGGAAGACGACACTCTTGAAAAAGTCCGGTCCATTGGTGATCCCAAGATCCGAATCGTAGAGACTGTCTGGGATATGAGTCTGAAAAAAGACGGACTGATTTATGCCCAGCAAACGAACATTGCGCTGGAGCATTGCCGGCCATCCGGAGACTGGGCTTTCTATATTCAGGGCGACGAGGTCGTTCACGAAGAGGATTTGTCCGGTATCCGGCAATCCATGCTCCGCTACAAGGATGATCGCTCCATTTTGGGATTGATGATGAAGTACCATCATTTTGTAGGAGACTACTGGAGCATTGATCCTTGGGCTTATCGCAGGGCGATCCGGATTGTACGTCCCGGGAATGCTGTCCGGTCTGTCGGCGATGCTGTCGGTTTTGCCAGGGAACCGGACGGGTTGTATATCGGGAAAAAAGAAAAAAATCTGTGGCGATATGCCGATGGGCGCATATATCACTATGGCTGGGTAAAAGACCCGCGCGTTTTAAGGGAAAAGTTTATGAACAGGGTTCTCTGGTACTGGGAAGGGAATCCGACCGAAGAAGACAAGAAAGCATTGTCTTCGGAGGAAGTCTATATACCGGAAAACTATGGCATCCTGAAAAAATTCAGCGGTACGCATCCAAAGGTCATGCAGGAGAGGGTGTCGAAGTTTCCTTCTTCTCCCGTCCGGCGCTCCCGATGGCTCAACCCGGATTTTTATCTTTACGTTTTAAAGCATGGGTTCAAAGGCTGATGTCCGAATCAGTCCGAAACAACATTCTGGACACCTTGAGAAAATAAAGGTGCGAAACCGGAAATTTTTTCAGGGGGAATCTTCACTTTCCGGGTGGAGTCAACGTGCACAAAAATCCAGTCATCTCCGTGATCATTCCGTTTACCGGAAAGCCGCATTTCCTCGAAGAAGCGATAACCTCCGTTGTCCGACAGACTTTTTCAGACTTTGAACTCGTACTGGTCAACAATCGCTCGACCGAGGATGCCCGGGACACAGCCATCGCATGGACCTGCAAGCTTCCTGAAAAAATTCGGCTTGTTTCCGAAGAGAAGAAGGGTGCGGCAGTGGCCAGAAACCGCGGAATTCTGGAGAGCCGGGGGGAGTTCATCGCTTTTCTGGACAGCGACGACCGGATGAAACCCCATAGGCTTTTCGCACAGTGGGAGTATCTGAAGGACCGGAAAGACGTTGCCCTCCTGGGGAGCTGGAAAGAGATGATTTCCCCCGACGGCATGCAAGTGATCGAAAAAAATGCCAAGCCTCAAGTGCCCAGATGGGCGTCCATTCTTTTTCGGGAAGGAGACCGTTTTCGGTCTGCGCCACTTCTTGAGCCACAAACCTCCACCTTCTTTTTCCGGAAGGAAACAGCACGAAAAATAGAAGGGTTCGATGAACGCTATGATCCTTTCTGGCTGGAGGATACGGATTTTGTCCTGCGGATGTATCAGGTCGGAGGGGTAGAGGTTTTTCCGGACTCTCTCGTCGAATATCGGACGCATACCGAAGCGGAGGAAATTCGTCGCATCTACGATTTCAGGAATACGGAAAATCATGGCATTTTTTTTGAGAAACTCAAGAGTCTGTATCTGGAGCCGTCCCGTCCCGCAATGAGACAGCGTTTTCGTAAACTGGCCTCCCGATGGTTGCGCGAAGCGGGAACGAAAATCGCCTATTTTCGTTCCGGAAAAGAGATCAGCCGTATTCTCCTCTCCCGTGCGAGAAACAACGATATTACCGATATCCGGAACTGGGAGTATCCAATCCGGTTTTCTCTGCCGGTCTCTTTCTGGCCCAGGCCATTCGGTCAGCTTCCCGGGCAGGTTTTCGATCTTCCGGACCATATCGACAGGGATTGGGCCATCCGGTTTCTTGAGGTCTGAAGAATAAGACTGTGCTGAACTTTTCCTCTCTGTCCGGTATGGACAAAAATCCTGTTCCCTCCCCATCAGACAACGTCTTTCCGACATCCTCCATTTTCGGAAAGATTCCTTCCCGGCTTTATGTTTACGGCGTCAACTGGATCGGGGATGCCGTCATGTCCCTTTCGACTCTTCAGGCCATTCGAAGCCAGTTTCCGGAAACGTTTATTTCCGTTCTGGCTTCCTGTCAGACGCAAGACGTCTACGGCCTGTCCCCTGTCGTCGACGAGGTCCTCCCGGTACTCTCCCGTCCCGGGAAAGCGTTTTCAAAACGGAACGCCGTATCCTTGTGTTTTCCCCTGTCGTTCCGTTCGGCCTGGACTCTGTGGAAAGGGGGATGGCCGAACCGGATCGGTTATGCATTCGAAGGCCGTTCGCTTCTTCTTTCCAGAGCGCTGGATTATGCAGGTTGGAAGAGGAAAGGTCAGCATCAGTCGACCTATTATCGGGAGTTGGCCGAATCCGTCTATGGACCTCTTGAAGCGTCGGACCCCGTGCTTTCCGTTCCCCCCGAAGAACGGGAAAAGGCACGAAAATTCCTCCGGGATCAACACCTCGATGGACGTTTTCTGGTGGCCGTCAATCCCGGCGCCTATTATGGGGCGGCCAAGATGTGGCCTCCCGATTCTTACGCCGACTTGATCCGGCACATTCTGGACTGCGACCCGGATATCGGGGTTGTCCTCTTTTCCGGGGAGAAAGACCGGTGGGTGACACGGGATATTGCTTCAAGAGTCTCTTCGAGTCGTGTGGTTTCCATTGATGGTGTATTGAAACTTCCGGTGAGCGTTGCACTCCTCTCTCTTTGTCATTATGTCCTCTCGAACGATTCCGGCATGATGCATCTGGGTGGGGCTCTCGGGCTTCCGGGAGCCGCTCTCTTCGGACCTACCGACCCGGTGGCGACGGGCCCCATGGGGGGGCGTACGCGAATTCTGCGCCATCCGGTCCGCTGCTCTCCATGTTTTTTGCGGTACTGTCCGATTGACCACCGGTGCATGCTGTCTTTGACACCTGACGTGATCTGGCCCACAATCAGGGAAGATCTGGAGAACGTACGAAGGGCCATCAAGTGACAAATGTTGTTCTGAAACCGCCGGTGCTTGTCATGACCGACCGGGACGGCACGCTGATAAAGGATGTCCCCTATCTCTCGCGTCTGGAAGACATTGCGCTTCTGCCGGGAGTGGCGAAGACGATACGGACTCTGAACCGTCTCGACATTCCCGTGGTAGTGGTCACGAACCAGTCGGGAGTGGCCCGGGGATACTTTTCGGAGGCGTTCGTCCGGGACAGTCATGAACGAATCAACGCGATTCTGGCCGAAGAAGGGGCCCGTGTCGATCTTTTCCTGTATTGCCCGCATCTGGCCGGAGTCGGGATTTCCCCTTACGACAAAGATTGCTCTTGCCGAAAGCCCAGATCCGGCATGCTGAAAAGAGCTCTGGAAGAATTTTCCCTGCCCCCCGAACGAGCCATGATGGTGGGGGACTCCCTCCGGGATGTCGAAGCGGCGAAGGATCTGGGGGTCACGGGCTATCTGATTTCCTCCGACAGCCCCTCTTCTCTAAGGCTGTCTGCGCGGATCGTTTCCTCGTTTTCCGCAGCGGTCGAAGATTTTCTCACTGAAAAGAACCTGCTTTTACCCGAAAGGAGCCCCCATGTCTCTTGACCCGTTCCTGCAATCGATCCTCGTTTGTCCCAAGTGCAAGGGAGACCTGGCAATGGTGGAGGAGCCCGAAGGGCTGGCCTGTCCGGCCTGCCAGCTTCTTTACCCGATCCGGGAGGATATTCCGGTCATGCTGGTGGAGGAGGCTCTGCCATACCCGTCCGTAGACGCGCGCTGAGGCCGGGGGTGCGATCGGGGTCGTGAAGAAAGTTCTCTTTGTCGGACTTCGGGCCTTGGGGGACATGGTGCTGACTCTCCCTGTCCTTCGTGCCGTCCGGGACTCATGCCCGGAATCGCAAACGGACTTTGTCGTGGAGTCTTCCCTGGCAGATCTTTTTCGGGAAGAGCCGCTCGTCCGGCGCGTGATTCCTCTTCCCCGTTCCAATGCTTTTTCTTCCCGAACGGAATACTTCCGGGCCTACGCCGACTTTCTGCTCACTCTTCGCCGGGAACGTTATGACGTCGTGTTCGATCTTTTTTCCCGCGGCCCCCGTTCCCGGACGATCGTCTGGTTTTCCGGGGCAACTCGCCGGGTGGGGATCGCCGATCATACGACATGGCTCGACCGATGGATCTATACGGACAGGGTCCGCTTTCCCAATGTTCTGACGCAAATGTATGACCAGATCCTCCATCTGACGGGTCGAGTGGGTTATCTCACGGATTTCCCCCAGCCCAGGATGGCCGTGGACGAAGAAAACATCCGGAAAGCGCTCGCCCTGACCGGAAAATCGGAAGACGAAAACAATGGATACCTGGTCGTGTTTCCGGGGTCGGGGCAGAAAAACAAGAACTGGCCGGTGGAAAACTGGGAAAAACTGATCCGGTCCATTCGAAAGGCCGGGATTCCTGTCGTTGTGTTGGGTGGGCCTCAGGATCGGGAGCCCTTCGAAAATCTGAAGAGGTCCTTCGGAAAGGAGGAAGACGGTGTCCGCTGGTTTTTGCAATCCGACCTGTCGGTCCTGAAAGGGATTCTGTCGTTGTCCCGGGGGGCGGTGGGAAACGATTCCGGTCCATTGCACATGGCCCAGGCTTTGGGTAAGAAGGTTGTGGTCCTGTTCGGTCCGGGCGACCATGTTTCCTATCGTCCATTTTTGGGTTCTTTCGTGCGTTCGGGACTTTTTTGCTCCCCATGCCAGTCCTTTGTCTCCTGGTGTCCGGACAATCAGTGCATGAAAATCATTCCGGTCGAAAAAGTCCTCGAAACAATGGCCCAGGAAGGGCTGCTTGCCTGATGGGACCCACGCCAGTGTCTTCTCCCAGAATCGGTATTTACCGGACCCGTTATCTCGGGGATCTGGTCCTCTTTGTTCCTGTCCTCCATAAACTTCTGGAACAGACCAAGCCTGAAAATCTTTTCATCGTTGTGAATGAGGGAACGGAATTTCCACTGAAACAGTTGGGCGTTCCTTTTTTCCCTTTTGATCGGGGAACGTTCTTCCGTAAGATGCGCAGTTTGGAAAAACTGAAAAGTATCTTGAGAAAACAGTTTTTCGACTTCTGGATCGACATGACGCTCTCGGACAGGTCCCGGCATGTGGCGCGCAGCGTCCGGGCAAATGTCCGGGCAGCCTGCGGAAATCCGCAAGACCGTCGGGAGAGAGAGCCCTATGACTTCTTTGTCCCGGTCGACTACAACCGGGGGCCCGGTCATGTCGTCGATTTGTGGGAACAGGTCTTTCGGGAGGCAGGACTCCTTCTGCCCGTCGGGGAAAAGGACGCAAGCATCCCCGTCGATCCCGAAGCCCTCGTGTCCGTCGAAGGCTTTCTGGTCGAGAAAAAGTTGTCCGGCCGACCGTTGCTGGCCATTCATCCCGGTGGGCGACACTGGTTCAAGAGATGGCCGCCGGACCGGTTCGGACGCCTGGCCCTCTGGTGGCATCAGGCGAAAGGAGGGGCGGTAATCCTGGTGTCGACTCCACAGGAAAACACACTGGCCGACTCTGTTCGTTCGTCTGTTCCACCGGAAGTGAAAGTTTCTTCTTTCCGGGGGACCGTTCCCGAATTGCACGCGCTCTTTTCCAGGGCGGATCTTTTTGTGGGAAACGACAGTGGGCCTCTCCATCTGGCCAGGTCCGCGGGAGCTCCGGTCCTGGGCCTGTTCGGGTCCACCCTTCCTTCTGTCTGGGGCCCCTTGAAGGGGCCGGCCACACGGATGCTTTACCATCCGATGCCCTGTTCACCCTGCGACCATACCGGATGTACCATGGGAGAGGGCAACTGTCTCCGGCAGATTACCGTGGAAGAGTCCATCGACCTGATCCGGAACATGGACCGGGATGGATCCTTGAGGAGAAAGGAGCGTGTGTGATCCGACTTGACGATGGCCGGGCCATTCCTTCCATCCTTTATTATCATCGTGTTGCCCCGGACGTCCTTCCCCCGGTGGGTGTCACGCCGGAGATCTTCCGTGCCCAGATGCTGTTTCTGAAGTCTAACGGGCTCCGGGGGATTACCCTTGACGAAGGTTTGAAGGGGGACTGTTCCTCAAAAAAGTCCTGCATTCTGACTTTCGATGACGGATACCTGGACAATTTCGAACATGCGGTTCCCATTCTCGAAGAAATGGGCTTTCGGGCGACGATTTTTTGCGTATCGGACCGCCTGGGAACATTGACCGACTGGTCCGACGACCCTCTCTGGAAGGGCATTCCCCTGATGGCGAAGGAAGAGGTGAGGGAACTGGCATTCCGTGGCTTCGAGATTGGTTCCCATACGCGCACACACTGCGATCTTGGAAGACTGAGCGATGCGGATCCCCTGCAAGCACGCCGGGAAATTTTCGACAGCCGGACAGAACTCGAAGATCTTCTCGGCGTTCCCGTCACGTCGTTTTGCTATCCCTACGGGGGATGGACGGAGACGGCTGTCCAATGGGTCCGGGAAGCCGGATATCTCCAGGCCCGGTCGATATGTCATGCCCGATGGGGAAAAACGTACGATCCGTTTCTTCTTCCCTGCCGTCCGATTTCCGGAAAGATGCCGTTCTGGCGTTTTGCATGGTATGCCCGTTTGTGGAGCCTGGGGCTCTAGAACACGCGGAGAAAGAGTGTGAACATTTTTCATCTGGATTGCACGACGGGGTTCGGGGGACAGGAAAGCGACCATATTTCGGAAGCCAGGGGGTTTCTGGAAGCGGGACATCGCTATATTCTCGGAAGCCGGGAGGGAACTCCTTTCGACAGAAAGGCCAGACAGGAGGTTCCGACCGTTTCCATGCCGTTGTCGGGCAACGCGGATTTGCGGTCCATTCGAAAAATCCGTCAGGTCCTCCAGAAGGAAAAAATCGATGTTCTGGTGACGACGAGCTATATCGACAGCTGGCTGGGGCCCGTTGCGGCTTATTCGCTGGGGAAGTCCCGCCCGTTGGTGGTTCGGCAAAGGCATATCTTCAATCCTCCCAGAAATCTTTTTCCCTACCGGAAGATGTGCGATCGTCTGGTGGTGGTCAGCGATGCGCTCCGATTGTTCTTTATCGAGCAGAGGCTCCCGTTCTGGCATGTGACGACCATCCACCGGGGCATTCCGAACGTCGACACAGTGCCGACAGGGCCAATGGATAAGAAGAACCTGACGCCGGAGAGGTTTGGAATATCCGGAGGACGGATGATCCTGCAGGTCGGGATTTTTCAGAGGGACAAAGGACAACTCCTGGCCCTGGATGTATTTTCGAAACTTGTTCGAAAACGGGACGATCTGTCCCTGATTTTTCTGGGAGACGGGCCTCTTCTTCCCGAAGTCCGGGCGAGGGCCGACCGGATGTTCACCCCCGATGTTCGCCGGAGAATCGTATTTGCCGGTTATTGCGATCCCCGTCCGTATTTCCAGCACGCTGCCGTTGTCATT
>JAKBTR010000050.1 GCA_021844275.1 Nitrospirota bacterium
CTTGCCGACAGCGAAAAGCGTCCGGATCTTTTGCGGGCCGTCCGCCAGTTCGAAGACGCCGACCTCCCCGAACCGGCCAAAGGCGTCCTGTTCCGGATCCTGGCCCGGGATTCGAAGAGGAACCGGATGGACGATCTGGAGCATCTATTCGCCCTGTATGAGGAATCCCCCCGAAAAACGGGGCTTGGACACCTGGCACGCATCGTCCGGCGGTATCCCGAACATTTCGGCTCCAAAAACCTCCTGATCGCCCAGACATTCGTCTGGGAAAAACGCGTCCGGGCCGCAGGGCACACCGTCGACGCCCTGGTCCGGGCCTATCCCGCCAACCGGGCAATTCTGTTCAGGGCCTCCCGGTGGTTCGCCGATCTCGACCGGCCGGACCTCGCCCTTCGCTATGACTGGAAAGCCTACCGGATGAACCCGTCCGATCCCGCCGGCATCCTCGATCTGACCCGACACCTTCAATGGACGGGAAAGACCGCTGCCCTCCCGAAGCTCTGGCGCCGCCTCCTGAAGGTCGAGCCGGACAACAGGCGGGCACTGACCGCTCTGGGTGACGATCTGTACGACAGGGGCGACTATGCTCAGGCACTCGTCTATTACCGGAAGATTTTCCGGTCGGGCCAGGCCGGGCACCGGGTGCTTTTCCGGATCGCCGAATCCTACGACCGACTGGGCAACCGGAAGCAGGCGTTCCGGTTCTATCGCCGGACACGTGCGGTCCTGTCCTCCTCCGGGAGACCCTGACAGCATGACCCGGGGACGCACTCTCCGACAGGGGGCGGCCGGCCTGCTCCTGCTCCTTGGCCTGACCGCCGGATCCCTTGCGGCCTCACCCCTTCCCGGGACCTCCGTTCCTTCGTCCGTCGACGCACAGAAAATGCGGGAAGAGATCCAGATCGACCGGAAGCTGGGGGATCTCCGGCGCGCCTTCGCCCTGGCGGAAGAGTACCTGCGGGAACACCCCGGCGATCCGCGGGGATATCTTCTGAGCGCCCGTGTCTCCCAGGCGGCGGGAAAAACCGGCGACGCCCTCCGGATCCTCGACCGGGGACTGGCCCTGTTCCCCAAAAACACCGACCTCCTCTACCGAAAGGCCATGATTCTCCTCCTTGAGCACAGGATCGGCGAAGCCCGTCGCATCCTGACGGATCTCTACCGGAAGAATCCCGACGATCCCGGCATCCGCTCGGACCTTCTCCAGACATTCGAAGACAGCGGCCTCCTCCGGACGGATCAGAGTCTTTCGACCAATTTCCTGGCCGGAACGGCGACCCAGCCTCCCCCGCGCCCGTCGGTCGCCGTTCTTGAAAGCCTCTCCGAGTGGAGTCTGTCGAGCGACGTCTATTCGCTCCTTTATCCGGGCGGCACCGCTCTGGTCGTCGATACCCGGCTGTCCACCCCGCTTTACGGACAGAACCGTTTCTTCACCGGACGGACGGAGTATCTGGGATTCTCCCAGTCCGCCGGAAACGGCACCAATGCCTTCACCTACGCCGGCACCGACTGGACGCTGGGGGAGAGAGCCCATCTTCTGCTGGAAGCCGGAAACACCAGCGTCCGGCCTTCCGCCGGCCTATACGGACGTCTCGACAGCGAAGAAGGTCCGGTTTCCGTCTCCCTGCAGGGCTTCGGAAACATGGTCTGGGGCGACTTTGGCGAAAGCATCGCCCAGAACGGGGTCGAAAGCGGACTGATCGCTCAGGCGTCCTGGCAGATCGCACCCCGCCTGGGGGTGTCCGCGGAGTACTGGTATTTCGACTACGCCCTCCAGAACGGTACGCTTCCCTACGGGAACCTGCACAACACGGAAGGGATGTTCGACCTGAACCTGACGCGCCTGCCCCATATCGACCTGGTCGGCGGATACGATTCCTGGACCGTCCTGTCCCCTCCCGTCGTTGCGTCCAGGGTTCCCATCCTGTTGAAACAGCGGTATTTTATGATGGGATTTTCCTGGGAAAAGCACTACGAATCCCTCTGGACCCTGACGGCGGAAGCGGGAGGGTACGAAGACACCTATCTCCACCTGGCCTCCTACGAGGCCTCGGGCGGGATCGCCTATCAGCTGGGATCCCGGTGGCAATTCTTCACCAACGCCTATTACTTCAACCAGTCCACGGTCGTGTCCGGCCAGACCGAATCGTACATGGGCGGTTTCCAGTTCTGGTTCTGAAGAAAGAAAGGAAGAACGATGACAAGAGTGCGATTCCCCCGGCGACGGCCGATGCTGATGCTCCTGATCCTCCTGTTGCTCCCGGTCATGCCGGGATGCGCCTCCTCCGGCGAGGAGTTCGTCGCCCCCAACACCGACCTGTCGGGACGGAAGGTCGTCGTTCTCCCCTTTTCGAACCTGACGACCACGCCGGACGCCGGGCAAGCGATAACGTCGATCGTTCTTTCCGACCTTCGGATCCGTCATCCGTTCGTCCTTCTTCCGTTACCGGAGGGCACCCTTTCCCTGCCCGGGAAAGAACGGGCGGACGATTTTCTGTCCCAGAACCTGAGAAACCGGATCCGGTCGATGACCGGCGCCGACGCCGCGCTTGTCGGCACCGTCACCGAATACGAGTACCGCGCGGGCGGCACGACGCGACCCGTCACGGGGTTCTCCTGGTCGCTCCTGTCCTTGCGGACGGGCCGGATCCTCTGGGCCGCCAGCGCCTCCCGGATGGGGTCCTGCTTCTGGAGCTGCCGCAAGACCCTGTCGTCGCTCGCCCGGGATCTTGTCGACGAAAAAATCCGGGAATTGCCCCATTGAGTTCCCGGCCGGAACGGATCGCCGGATTTCTTCTGCTCGCCGCGCTGGCAGGGTGCGCCGCTCTCCGGCACGGAGGGCCGGAGTCCTCCCTTGCGCCTCCGTCGCGATACGCCATTTACTACGGCCATGCCCCGGTCTACGAAGCCCTCGACCGGTACGACTGGGTCATCGTGGCCGACGACTTCCCGCCAGAGCGTCTGTCCCGGACACGCTATTTCGCCTATCTGTCCATCGGCGAAATCGACCGGGACGGTCCCATCCGCACACGCCTGGAGCATCGGGTGGGACACAAGGCCTTCCGGAAGATCCTCCTGGCCAAAAACGACGCATGGAGATCCTGGGTCGCGGACATCCGCAACCCCGCCTTCCGGAAAATCCTCCTGGAGCAGGCGGACCGGGACCGACAGAACGGCTACCGGGGTCTTTTTCTCGACACCCTCGATTCCCCGCTCGCCTACGAGACGGACCATCCCGTCTCGGGAAAAGGCCTCGCCCGGGCGATCGTCACGTTCATCCGGGAGCTCCGGCGACGCCATCCCCGGACCCCCCTCGTCGTGAACCGGGGATTCGCCGTGCTTCCCCGGATTGCCCGGGACGTGTCCGGCGTGCTGTTTGAAGACTTCTGTTCCATGTATGACGAAACCCGCCGCCGGTACGTCTTCGTTCCGGCGGACACGCGAAACCGGGAGATGGCGAAGGTCCGGGACGCACGAAGGGAGAATCCTTCCCTGGTCGTCCTGGCGCTGGACTACGGCTTCCGGAGGGACATCCATCGACGGGAGCGGTGTGCCGACATGGCCCGCGAGAAGGGGTTCGTGCCCTACTTCGCCGTCCGGAATCTCGATACGGTTCCCTGAGCGCGCCCCGGGAAAGGAGGACGATCTGTTCGAAATCGGAAAAAGACGGACCTGGTGGTTTCCCCTGGCCGAAGGCGCGGGAGGACTTCTGCTCCTCGGAGGATTCTTCGGGTGGTATCTGGGGACGGACAGTCTCGTCCACCCGCGATTCCACCCGTTCGAGATCGTCGTATTGCTCGTGGCGGGACGCTACGGCTTCGTATACGGCACGGCGACGGCCATCATGGCCTTCCTCGCCTATTACGGCGTTCTGCTCTACCGGGACGGGCTTTCAAGCTTCTTTCCCGAAGAGTTCTCCTTTCTCTGGCCCTCGGTGTTTCTCTTTTCCGGCATGGTGATGGGAGACCTCCGGGACGACGAGCACCGCAAGACCGAAGACACTCGACGACAGCTGGATCTGGAAAGGGAAGGAAACCGCACGAGCGCCGGCCAGATCGAAACGCTCGAAACAGCCCTCCTGGAACTGGAGAAAAGGTTCCTGCTCCAGCCCGAGACCGTCAGCACTCTCTATGACGTCGCGCGGTCGATCAATCTTGCGGACATGAACAGTCTGGGACACGCTCTCCTCTCGGGGCTCGATCGGTTCACGCAAATCGAAACGGCGAGCCTTTACAAAAAGGACGGACATCGCTGGACCCTCTCCGAGTCCCTCGGCGCCTTTCGCCGCCGTACGGAGATCCCCCTGCAGGAAGGATCCTTCGGCCGGGCCTTGTCCACGGGCAAGCTCGTCATCCTTCAGGATCTTCTGGCGCCCTCCGGCTCCCCGTCGGCAAAGGCCGAAGACGCGGATGGCATCCCCCCTCCCCTGATCACGGTTCCGATCCGGAACGCCCGTCAGGAGACTCTCTGGATGATCGCCATCGAATCCGTTCCGTTCCTGCACATCACTCCCGAAACGCTCCGCATGCTGGAGATTGTCGGCGACTGGGCCGGAAACCAGCTGTCTCTCCTGGAGGAACGCGAGGAAACCCGGAAGAAACTGCCGGTCGATCCGGTCACCGGACTGTTCCAGAAAGCCTTTTTCCGGGAGAGGGCCCGGGAAGAGCTGCAGAAGGCCCGCCGATACAACCTTCCCCTTTCGCTGCTCGAAATCCGCTTCATCCCGACGGATCCGTTCGGCCACCTTCTTCTCGGCCGGTCCTACCTCTCCAGCCTCCGGGAGATTCTTCCATTGATCACGCGCGATACCGACGTCAAGGGAACGTCCGAAACCGGACGACATCTCTGGCTTCTCCTCACCGTGACGGACGGAGAAGGCGCCCGGATCGTCGGCGAACGCTTCCAGAAGCTGTATCTCGAGCAAAAGACCGGAAACCCCCTCGAACGGGTCAAAATCGACATGCAGATCGTGTCCTTATCCCCAAGAAGGGAAGGGATCGGAAACGACGCCGCGTTCCGGTCGTTCGCCGATCGCCTCGCGGCCTTGGGAGACACCGATGAAGCCTAGCTCCAACCCCTGGAAACTGGCTCTTCTCGTTGCCGCGGGAACGGTTCTCCAGCTGGCCGGGGCCGTCGGGATGGTGCGGACCGCTTCCCCCGGGCGTGGATCCCTGCTTCTGGTCGGGACCGGCGCCCTGGTCTGGGCGGCGGGCCTCTTTCGAAGGACCGATCCCGGATCCCGTCTGCTCCTCCTGCTTCCCTTCGTCTTTCCGGCCGTTGGGCCTGCCCTTTTCTGTGTGGGGGCGGGCGTGTGGCGTGTGTCCCGCCGCCACGGCGACCTGATCGGGCAGGTGGAGTTCGCGGAATACGACAGTCATCTGGTGCTGCCGGGAGATCATCTGGAAGGCCGAAGGCTTCTGGAGAGGGTCCGGAACCTCCAGCCCGCCGGGGACATCCTGAAAGGGCAGGACCGGTCCCTCAAGCAATCCGTTATGTCGATCCTTATCCAGACGCCTTCGGACAATGTCGTGCATCTTCTTCAGGGAGCCCGAAACGACCCCGACGACGAAATTCGCATGATCGCCTCGACGCTCCTGACCCGTCTCGAAAAAATCTATATGGAAGCCATCCTCCGGGCAGAGAAAGTCGCCGACGCACAGGAACGGCACCGACAGTCGGCCGAAGCCTGGCTGTCCTACGCCGATTCGGGGATCCCGGCCGGAACTCTCCGGGACAGGGCGCTCCGGGAAGCCCTCGCTCATGTCGACGGCACCCTCCAGTCCGGAGCTCCCCCGGAAACCGCCCTCCTCTCCCGCCTTTTGATGGAGGCGATCCGCGCGAAAAATCATCCCCTGAAAGAGAGCATTCAAAAAGAACTGACCCTGCGTGGAGACCACAGCTCCTGCCTCCTGGGCGATCTGACCGAACGTTTCGAAAACCGCGATTTCGCCGGATTCGCCCGATTGGTGGAGGAGCATCCGGACAACCGGGTGTCCGGATGGTTCCAAAAACTCGTCGCATGGGAGGAAGGACGCAAGACATGACGAACACCACCGATGCGGCCGACATCTGTCTCATCCTGGAAGGAACCTATCCGTACGTGACCGGAGGGGTGTCCTCCTGGACGCACCGGCTGATCACCCACCTGCCGGAATTCCGGTTTCACCTCCTGTGTCTCGTTCCGGATAAAGAACCGCGACGCTGGGCGTATCCGAAACCCGAAAACGTCGTGGGACAGACCGATGTCGGACTGTCGACCCTTCCGGCCGACATCCGAACGGCACCCTTCTTCGGTCCGTCGACTCCCCGGAGCCTCTTCGACGATATCGCCGAGTTTCATCACGCCCTGCTCCGTGGAGACCCGTCGGAGTTTCCCGCGCTGTACCGGAAGTTCACCCAGGTTCCCGATCCGTCGGCTCTGTTTTTGGACCTTCTGACCAGCCGGTCGTCCTGGAACATCCTGAAGGACCTTTACACCCGTCAGTTCCACGAAGAATCCTTCCTGGACTTCTTCTGGATGTGGCGCACCACCCACGTCCCGCTCTTCCGGGTCCTCTCCCTCCCGATTCCGGAGGCGGGCGCCTACCATGCCATGTCCACCGGGTATGCAGGCATGCTCGGCGTGATGGGCCACCTGTCCCGCCAAAAGCCCTTTCTCCTGACGGAGCACGGCATCTATACCCGGGAACGACGGATCGAGATCGCCCTGGCCGAATGGATCGGGACGCAGCGCTTTACGGGAGGAACCATCCGTCCCGTCAGCGAAACGGTGCGCGGATTCTGGATGCGGATCTTCGAACAGATCGGCCGGATCGTTTACCACTACGCCGATCCTGTCGTCACCCTCTTCGACGGGAACCGGGACGTCGAAATCCGGGAAGGGGCCGATCCGGAGAAAATTCGTATCATTCCGAATGGCATCAGCCCGTCGGAACCCCGCCCGCGGAACCCTCGCCTTCCGGGAGAGGACCGGATCGTCGCCCTTGTCGGCCGCGTGGTTCCGATCAAGGACGTGAAAACCTTCCTCCAGGCCGCCCACATTGTTGGGGAACAGGAAGCGTCTGTCCGGTTCCTCGTGCTCGGCCCGACCGACCAGGATCCCGACTATGTCGCCGAATGCCGTGAGCTGGCGGAATCTCTGGATCTCGAAGGTCGTCTCTCCTTCCCCGGAAACGTCGATCTGTCCCGGTACTACCCGGACATCGACGTCCTGGTCCTCACGTCGCTTTCGGAGTCCCAGCCCCTGGTGATCATGGAAGCCCAGGCGTCGGGCATCCCGGTCGTGGCTTCGCGCGTGGGCGCCTGCGAGGAGCTCCTGACCGGAAGGACACCCCCCGACAGGTCCCTGGGGCCATCCGGCATCCTGACGGGAGTCGGGAGTCCCCACGAAACGGCGCTCGCCATCCTGAAACTTCTGCGGGATCCGCTTCTGGCCGCACGCATGGGAGACACCGGGCGACGGCGGATGGATCTGTTCTACAAGGAGACCGATGTCTTCGAGGCCTACCGGACCCTCTACAGAGAAAAGCTCGCCCCATGGCCGGCATAGGGTTCGCGCTCCGGAAACTTCTCCTCCGGGAGGAGCTGTCGTCCATCCTGACGGGCTTCTTTTTGTCGGCGATCGTGGCCGCCGGCCCCTGGATCCTGACCTCCGTCGGCCTCCTCATTATCGGATCGGCCGGCGCCTCCTCTTTCTCGGACGCGGAACATTACCTCCGGTTCCGGTCGATCGTGACCTTCCTGTTCGCCGCATCTCTCATCCTGAGTTCTCCTCTCCAGATTCCGATGACCCGCTATCTGGCCGACCGGTTCTACGCAAAAGACTACACCGGCGTCCGTTCGCTCCTGTTTACCGCACTGGCCCTCGCCTTCTTTCCTTGCCTCGTCCTGGGCGTCGCCGCCGTCGCCATTCTGCCGCTCGCTCCCCTCGAATCCCTGGCCACGGTCGATCTCTTCCTCGTCCTGACCGCCTTGTGGATCACGACCGCGTTCGTCTCGACCCTCCGGGACTACAGTTCGGTTGGTCTGGCCTTCCTTCTGGGCAATGTCGCCAGCATCGCCGGCGTCTACGAGGGAGGACGATACGGAGATCTGGCGGGCGCGCTGACCGGGTACGCCATCGGCCAGGGCCTCATCCTGGCGATCCTGCTGGCGCGGTTTCTGGTCGAATTCCCCGGCCCTCTCCGGTGGGACCGGGCCGGGGTCCGCTTTCTCGCCGCCCGATGGGATCTGACAATCCTCGGCCTCTTCCTGAGCCTCGGCATCTGGATCGACAAGATCCTTTACTGGTATGGACCCGGTTCGGAAAAAGTCGTCGGCTTCATCCGGATGAACAAGAACTACGATATCGGCATGTTCTTCGCCCTGTTGGTCGTGATCCCTACCCTGGCCCTGTTCGTCGCCTATTTCGAAACGGGATTCTATGAACAGTACCGGTTCTTTTTCGCGGTCATCCATGGCGGATACCCCCTCCGGGAAATCGAACGGGCCAAGGACAGGATGTTGCGCTTTCTCCGGCAGGCCCTGTCGTACATGATCAAGATCCAGGGGTCGATCACGCTTCTCGTCCTTCTGAACGCCCACAACATCCTCGCCTTTTTTCATGCGGACCTCCTGTCCCTTCCCGTGTTCCGAATCGGCTCCATGGGGGCCTTCCTGCAAGTCCTCTTCGTCCTGGAAGCCACCCTCCTCCTCTACCTGAACCGGGGGGACATCGTCCTGAAACTGGCGTTCGTCCTGTTCGCCTCCAACCTTTTGCTGACCCTTGTCTTCCTGGCGGCAGGCTCCCGGTTCGAGGGGATGGGGTACTTTCTCGCCTGCTTCCTCGTTGCCCTCTGGGGGTATCAGGACCTGGACACGGCGTTCCGGGAATTCGAATACACGGTATTCATGCGTCAGCCCCTCGTCGGAGCATGACGGCGCAAGGTCCGGAGGCGACGGGACGAACACGATGCCCGTGTTCTTTGAAATGGATCTCGTCAGGGAATCTCCGGGAAACGCGCCCCGGTCACACAAATGCCCCCGGAGGGCTGGGATTTCAGCCTCCGGGGGAGAGAGAGGAAAGACCTCCGTGGCGGGGATGCACCTCCACGCGGTTGCCTTCGGTGTCGATGAATATGCCGATTTTTCCGATATCGTCGTCGATGAGGGTCTCGTCGAGGATCCCCCGGCCGCCCTTGGACGCCGGAAACCTCCCGTCGTTTGATGCATCCGGGGTCGAAGGCATGCAAACGACCGGATGCAGAGAGGAATATCACAAGCGATGACGGGAGGACTTCGGCAGGCAATTCGCCTTCCTCATATCAGCATCTTGAAAACTTGCTTGCGAACCTTGAAAAGAGTTTCCGTCAAGGGCCCGGCGCCCATCCCGGCCATCTCCACAAGAACGGTCCGCATTCCGCCGTACACATGATCGACAATTTCCGGAGCCCACTCTTCCTGTTCCGCTTCCAGCAGAAGGTTGAGGCTGTTTTCCAGAAGATAGTCCATCAGGAACTCTTCCCATATTTCCGGCGTCCTGCATTCCAGGATTTCCGGTCCCAAAAAGTCTTTGACCTGTTCTCCGATCAGGTGCGACTGGGTCAAGAGCATTTCTTTGGTCAGCGGAGGGCGTCCGTTCGTCATTTTGATCGCTCCAACGGATAAACGGTTGTCAACAACATCCCGGGAGAAAGTGGATCCAAACGGCCTCCCCCGAAACCGAACATTTTCAGAAATCGAAGTAGACTCCGAGAGACGCGTAGTGCTCTTTCTCGAAAATCAGATCCCCCATCGGCGAGTATCCGTTGTAGAAATCGAGAGCCGGACGGATCTGAAGATCCGTTCCGGGACGATGAAAGAGGAGTCCGATCTGAAGATCCTCGTCCGGAACATATCCGTTGATTCCGCGGCTTTCGATATTGAACGCCAGGTAACCCCGGGCGGAAAGAGCGTGCATTTCCGGCCCGTAGGCCTCCAGTCCGCCGATCAGGATGGTCGCATCCTCGGCGGTGGGGTAGTCGTAAAACCCGAAGACACGATAAGCCGCTCCCCCGTATATGCGCAGCCAGGATGTCATGTCCCACGACGGGATGACCTGAAGGATTTCGTTTCCGAAATCCGACGCTTTGGACACATTCATCAGGGTCGTGTAGTTGTAGCCGGTGTGCGAACTTTCGTGGTAGAAAAAGATGCGTCCGGAAAAGGACTTGTAACGAAACGTCACGGGAAGGCCGATCACGTAATCCGCGTCTTCCAGGTAGGTGGAGGAGCGGATGACGGAAAACCGGGAGAAAGCGGCTCCCATGATCCCGACCTGGACCGATTCATCGATGCCGGCGGAGCCGGATGCCCAGCGCACGACTCCGACATCGGCCCCGAAGGTTCCGTTGAACTGGATGAACGGCCGGTTCGTCTGGGCGAGAGCATTGATCGCGGTCGTCGGCTGGCGAGGGTCGGCCAGAAGCGGCGTGAACGGGTCCTGGGCAGGCAGGAAGGTCATGTTCCAGGTGTCGTCCGGAGTCACGGAAGACGTGTTCCGTGAATCGAGCGTCGGATTGAAGATGTCCGTCGCACCGGTGGATACGACCGGCACACCCGAAAGCATCAGGAGAACCAGAAGACTCCGGCAGGCGATTCGGCCTCGCGTCCTCTGGACAGCCCATAAAAGCCGAAAAACCGGAAGCGGTCCGACCGCGGGAACAGGCTTTTCCCGAAGAGGTCTTTTCGTCTTTGCCATCCCTGTTTTACTTCCGCAGGAAAGACGTTTTCCGGAGATATCCGACTTTCCCCATCGACTTCAGGTTGCGGTTTCCCCGGGAAGTCGCATGCGGGGGATGGATCCGGTTGAGGAGGATCAGGGGATCCAGAATGAGACCGCACACCGGACAATGCCAACCATAAAAGTCCGGCGTGTCCGAAAAAGGATCGGAAAACTGTTCCTGAAACATTGAGCCGCCGCATTTGGGACACGCCATTCCTTCCTCCTCCTCGTCCTGGGTTTCGATCCGCTTTTTGACTCAATGATTGACCGGTCGGGGAGAGGAACTCCCTCGATCCGGTGTTTCCCCCCTTAAACATCCTTCGTGAGATTTCCGGCCGACGATCCTGAAGACGTCTCCCCGCTCCGGAATCCACAGGGCGTTTACTTCAAGGCATGATTAAAATATATTGACAGTGCATGAATAAAGGTTATGCTGGAACTCTCCACTCCAGAATGATGCAAACAGCCGGTCACTTCCGACAGACGATTGCCGGAATCGACGGGGCAAAGAACTTCCCGGAGAGACGCGTGAGTGAAATCCCTCCTTCGGACGCCCCTCCTCAGGGCCCGATCGCAAAAATCCTGTCCGACATGCCTTCGGACATCACGGTAAACCTTCCCCGCAAGGGCGATATTCTTTATTTCCAGGGAGACCTTCCTTCGCACCTTTACGTGATCTCCTTCGGGACCCTTGTGACCATTCTGGAAAGTCCTTCGGGAGACCCGGTCGCCTGGGAAATCCTGGGCCCTTTCGACACGGTCGGAGCCTTTGCGCTCCTGATGGGATTTCCCTATCCGGCGACGTGCCGGGCAGACACTCCCACGCAGGTGCGGGGATATCTGAGGGACCGCGTCTGGGGCCGTCTTGAAAAAGACCGGACCTTTCGGGAAACCCTGATGCACGAGATGGGAGACCGCTTTCAGGTCTTTCTGTCAAGGCTTCTGTTTGCCCAGAAAAGTGTCGAGTCGAGAGTTTCCGTGAGTCTTCTCTCCCTCGCCCTGAAAGAGGATTCGGTCCATGGCCAGACTTCGCAGCCGGTTCTGAAAGTCACCCGGTCCATTCTTGCCAGCCTATCGCTGACAACCGTCGAAAGCGCGATCCGCGTGACCAAAAAGTGGGAAGCCCAGGGCTTGCTGGATCTTCGTTCGCCCGGCTGGATCCGGGTTCTGAACCGGAAGGCCCTCGAAGACATTTCGGGAAAAGGATAGGTCCTTCTCCGGAAAGGCCTGACGGGAGCTTTCGCTGTTACCGGCCACCACAGGCGCTCTCGTCCGTCCGGTGTCAGGAAGACCCCGAACCGACCGGCCTTCACCGGATCAACGACGCGATTTTGCCTCGCCCTTCGCCGAAGAATCGCTCTGGAGTCGTTTCAGGACCAGGGGATCCCGGGACAACGGCTCGAAGATCAATGGAAAAAGGGCGTAGATCTCGTCCAGGGACAAGGTGGACAAGCGTCCTTCCTCTTCGATGTAATGGGCTTTCAGAAGAACGCGGAACCCTTCCTCGATCTTTGCCAGGACCAACGGAAGTTCATGGGGCAAAACGGGATGGGAATCCAGAAGATCCATCAGTCTCCCCCCGATGGCCATCCGGACGTTCCCGGCCCATTCTTCCCGATGCTCGGGATTGGGCTGGGTATCGACGTAGGGGTATCGACCGATCCGGAAAGCCTCCTGGAGAAGGACGCTTTCCGGCACGACGGTCCGCGGGATCACCTTCTGGTCTTCCCGGAACTTCAGGTATTGCCGGACGGCCATAAAGAGCAGGACGATACTGAGAGCCGCCATCGCCTGGACGGAGGCCGTCAGGACGGCCAGCCCCGAAATATTGAGTCCCAGACTCGGCTTCAGATAAAAGATCAGAAAAATCCCCGTCAGACACAGAGGGATGATCCCTATGGCCAAACGAACCCACTTGAGACCAAGGACCGCTCCCCAATCGCTTTTTTGTTCAGACATCATGAACACCCGCCTTTCCGCTTGATTTCCCCGTCCGTCCTGTCGGAAAAAGGACCTCCCGGAGGAGCGGACGGGAAGCATCGGGACACTTTCGAAAACGGGACAACTCTTATTTCTCCATCTTTTCCGGCAAGGTCACTCCATGCTTGAACCCCAATCTCCGGAAGATTTCGTAGGCAACCTTGATGGCTTCGGGGTTTCTGAGACGGAAGGCGGATTCCTCGATCTCGGGTTCCGAGAGAATCAGGTCGGAAAATCCCCGGTAGACTTCCAGGATCACTTCCTCTTTCGTCACATCTCCCAAAGAATGTTCTTCAAAGTACCGTTCGAGCACCGGCTCGAAACAGTCCACGTTGTTGTTGATCCAGTTGTTGATGAAGTTGGGCGAACATTGGGTATTGGACGGGGTAAATCGTCCGACGCGATAGGCGTCCTTCAGAGTCTTCTCCCGGGGCGACACGGCCGTTGATCGGGCAGTTCCGGAACCTGTCGCCGACTCTTTTTTGCCCATGAAAGAAAACAGTCCCATGGTTTGTTCCTCCTCGTTGTTTGATGCGGCAATCCCTTGCCGTTTCCGACCAACCGGTACCCGAACCGGGCCCCGGCACGTCATTCCAAAAGATCCCGTCAACGCTTCTTTTGGAAAAACCATCCTTTTTACAGACATATAAAATACATCTTTAAAAACCCGAGCCGTTCTTCGGGGAACCCTTCATCGCCCCCCTTCGGCAATCCGACCGGCCCGTATCAGGCGGATTCGATTCCGCCAGCCACCCTCCTTTTTTGCATTCTGTCCATCACCTTGACCGACGGAATTGACTTGACCGAAGACAATGTCCGGGATTTCCCCTCAGGACCGGAAGGTTTCAACGCTCCTTCCTTGCGCAGCCGTTCGACCTCCTCCACCACGTCCCGAAGGACGCGGACCGCTTCCATGATCGGGAAATCATTCACCGGACTTTTCATCATCTTGATGACCAGCCCGAAAGACATGTGACGCAGAACGGAAGAAAACCATTCGGGGTGCCCCATCCCGTCCGAAAGCTCCAGGCACCTCTCCTTCAGGTACTTTCTTGCGTTCCTCTTCCACAGGGAAATCCGGAGCGGCGAATGCCCTGCGGGGAAAACCGCAAGCCCCGAAGACTCCCCGACCCCTTCCGCCCGGATTCCAAGATTCCTCGGGAACGTCCCTCCATCGTCCACCATCGACACCTCCTGACACCTCTCATCGTTTTGAAGTTCACCCTGTCTGTCCGAAGAACTGGACAGATTCTCTCTCCCCCTTCCAGGGCTTTGTTATGACGGGGGTCATACGACAATTTTCCGTTCGCCTTCACCTTCACGTTCGCTCTGTCCGTCCGAAGAACTGGACAGATTTTCTCTCCCTTTTCCAGGGCCTTGCTATGACGACCGTCATACGGCAACTTTCCGTCCGCCCTCACAATAGAACAACCGGACGCGAAACTGGCGAAGTATGGGATGGCCCGCGAAAGACTTTCTTTTTCAGAGAAAGCGAGGGTCTTCGAAAACTTCAACCGCGCGGATCCTGCTCCCCTGGGATCTCTGATGCGAAGGGAAAGATGACAATGTCGGGAACAATAAAGGCTCACTCACGGCTCCCTCACATGTCCATCCTGCTGGACCGTGTCTACACACACGATACGAAGACCCCTAAGGGCAGCGTCATGACCATTCTCGTGGATCGCCTTTGGCCGCGCGGTATCCGCAAGGACGATCTGCCCCTCGATTTATGGGCCAAAGATTGGGCACCGTCTCCGGAGCTCCGAAAAAAGTTCCACGATGGCATGGTCGATTTCCGGTCGTTCAGGGCGGCCTACCGAAAAGAGCTCGAAACGCATCGCGAGGAGATTGGCGACATCCTGCAGAAAAAACATCCATCGACGGTTCTTTTGCTTTACGGGTTGAAGGATCCGGCCGAGAACAACGCGGCTGTCCTGAAAGAGGTTCTGGAAGAGTGGATGCGATGAAATTCCGAGCCTGGACCACGATCCGAAATCCCATGGAAAGAAGGAAAAAATGAAAATCAACGAGAGCACCCTGGACCGAGTGCTTCGAATCCTTGTGGGCCTGACCCTGATTTCCCTTGTCTTCGTGGGCCCCAGGACCCCCTGGGGCTGGATCGGCATTCTTCTCCTTGCTACCGGCCTGATCGGTTTCTGTCCGGTCACCCACTTTCTGGGAATTCGTACCTGCCCTGTGCGAAAGAAGGTGGTCACGGGACCTCCCCGCTAAGTTCCGCCCGGTGACCGATTGTAAAGTCGGCGAGATGTAAGGAGATTTCAATGCGTTTGACGCTCTATACGGACTATTCCTTGCGGGTGTTGCTGTATCTGGCGGCAGTACCGGAGGAACCTTCCTCGATCAAGGAGGTGGCCGATACTTATAAAATTTCCAGAAACCATCTGCACAAGATTGTCCACGATCTTTCCCGTCACGGCTACATTCGAACGACAAGAGGAAGACATGGAGGGATCTTGCTCGGAAAAAAACCGGAATCCATCGTCCTGGGAGAGCTGGTCCGCTTTACAGAGCCGGACTTCCGTATCCTGGAATGTCTGGACAAGTCCACTTCCGAATGTCCGATCGATTCGGTGTGCGCCATGCGACATATCCTGATCACTGCTCTGGAAGCATTCCTCAAGACCCTTGACCGATATACTCTCGCCGACCTGGTCGAAAACACCTCCCTGCTTCGTCCGCTCCTGATCGAAGGCGATCCGTCATCCATCAAAGGTGAGGACTTTCCGTCGGACTGGCCGGAAAAACCGCCGGAAACGACATAAGACCGTCCGACCCGGAAATTGGCGGCGCTTTTTCGATCCACGAAAACAGGATTTCCCTTTGGCATGGCGGTCTTTGGGAAGAACCACAGAATCCGTAGGGGGATCGCTTGATCCGCTCCCGAAAATCGCTCTCTCTCCAGGAGATGACCCTTCTCCTCCTGATTCTCCTGTTACTGACCTACTTCATCCTGTTGAGGTTCCATTCCGAGGACGAAACACGGCAACGGACCGTTCTCCGCAATTGGGTCCGGGCCGATTTTGCCCTCCTGTCCCTGAACCGTGCGCTCCGGATCCTCCCTGCCGCAAAGCTTCAGTCCGGCCGTCTGACGATCGGGGACGCCCGCCTGATCCGCGGTTGGGCCATCCAGGGACAGGTCGCCCTGAAGGATCTGAAGGAATCGTCCTTTCTTTTCTCCCGGCTCCAGAGGAACGAACTCGGACGGGTCGAGAGGAATTTCCACTTGTTCAGAGCCATTTTATCCGAAACGATGTCCTCTCCTTTCGGCCGGCCGCTCCAGGAGGGGGAACGACAAAACATGAGCCGTCTCGAAAAGCGACTGGACCTGTCCTTGACGATCCTTTCCCTGTCCGTCCGCGACTCGAGAGGAAACGCCGAACAGACGCTGGCCGGAATCGAGACCCGGTGGGAACGGATCGAAGATGAAATCCTTCTCGGCTTCCTGCTCGTCCTGCTCGCCACCGTCGGGTGGAAACTGCGAAAGGCCCGGGAAGACTCCACGTCCCGCGAGGCCCGTCTCCATGCCCTCTTCAATGCCATGCAGGACGCCGTCCTTTATACCGACCTCAAGGGGCGGGTTCTGTTCGGGAACCCCGCTGTCGAAAAAATCTTCGGACATTCTCCGGCCGCGCTCGTCGGACAAACAACGGCCATCCTTTATGCCCACCGGGAGGATTTCGAAGGCCCAGAGCACCTTTCGAATCTTCCCGTAACAGGAGAGGATACATCCTCGCGGGAAGTGGACTATCGTCGAAAAGACGGAAGCCTATTCACGGGGGAATGGAATGGATCTGTGGTGCAGGACCAGGACGGTCTTGTTCAGGGTTTTGTCATGACCGTGCGCGATATCACCCGGAAAAAGGAGCTGACGGACAGGCTCTCACTCGAAAAAGAAAAGTGGTTCGTCACATTGAGTTCCATCGGAGACGCCGTGATCGTTACCGACCTCGAAGCGCGTCTGGAGTATTTGAATCCTGTCGCGGAGGGCCTGACCGGATGGAATCTTGAAGAGGTGACCGGAAAACCCGTCAAAGACGTGTTCGACATCCTTAACGAAAAAACCCGGGAGACTGCCGAAAGTCCTGTGGAAAAATGCCTTCGCCTGGGCACGGTCGTCGGACTGGCGAACCATACCGTCCTCCGGAGCCGCTCGGGGACCACCTGTGCCATCGAGGATTCGGCTTCCCCCATCCGGAACCGGGCAGGACAGATCCTGGGATGCGTCATCGTTTTCCGGGACGTAACCGAGAAAAGAGATCTTTTGCATCAGGTCACATATCAGGCCAACTACGATGCCCTGACCGACCTCCCAAACCGGTATCTTTTTCAGAATCGCCTGGATCATCTGTCTGCACAGAGCCGTCGGCTCGGCCTGTCGGCCGCACTGATCTGCCTGGACCTCGACAATTTCAAGAAGATCAACGATTCTTCCGGACATCCCTTCGGGGACCAGGTTCTGAAGGAAGCCGGTCAACGCATCCGTGCGTCGGTCCGGGAGAGCGATACTGTCGCCCGGCTCGGAGGAGACGAATTTGCCATCATCGCCTCGGTAGACCGGGGCAATCCGGAGCCGGTCGCTTCTCTGACCCGGAAAATCCTGGCGGTGATGGGGCACCCATTCCGGATCGATGACCAGGAACTCTATCTCAGCGTGAGCATCGGGGTTGCCCTGTTTCCCGAAGACGGGGACGATCCGACGACTCTGATTCGCCATGCCGACATCGCCCTTTACCAGGCCAAAGAGCAGGGCCGGAACAATGTCCAGTTCTTTTCGCCCCGCATGAACCGGACGGTCCAGGAAAGGGCCCGGATGGAAAACCATCTCCATATCGCCCTCGAAAAAGAGGAATTCCGGTTGCTCTATCAGCCGATCGTGGATCTGGAAAGCGGATCGGTCAAAGAGGTGGAGGCCCTTGTCCGGTGGAACCATCCCCTGCAAGGGGTTGTCGCTCCGGACAAATTCATTCCCCTGGCGGAAGAGACCGGTCTGATCGTTCCGATCGGAGAGTGGGTTCTGGAAACAGCCTGTCGCCAGGCATCCGAATGGGTCGCACAGGGTCTTCCTCCGATCCGTCTGGCGGTCAATATCTCCGGAAGGCAGCTGATCCGGGGAGATTTTCCCGAACTTCTCGAGAGATGCCTGAAGCAATCGGGACTCCCTCCCGATCATCTGGAACTGGAACTGACCGAAAGCGTTCTCCTGCAAAAATCCGGAGTCGTGGAAAAAACGCTCCTGGAGTTGAACAGGATGGGGATCCGTCTGTCCATCGACGATTTTGGGACCGGCTATTCTTCCCTGAGCTATCTGACCCGGTTTCGTGTGAACACGCTCAAGATCGACGGATCCTTCGTGCGGGGGATCCGGACCCATCCAGGGAATGCGGCGGTCATCCTGGCCATCCTGGCCCTCGGGGAAGCCATGAGGCTGGATGTCATTGCGGAAGGGGTCGAAACGCCTGAACAGGCGAATTTTCTGGTCGATCATCACTGCCGGCGAATCCAGGGGCATCTTTTTTCCTGCCCGTTGGCACCCACGGAAATGCCGGAGATCCTGGGAAGACAATTTCTCCTTGTTCGGGGAATCGGCTGCGGCGGAAAAAGGACCGTCCGGAACCCGGAAGATAACCCGGACACAGAAAGGCCGGAATGAGAATCGAAACAATCCGTCGGCTCGTCCTCCCCGGACTTATCGGTGCCTTCTCCCGGGAACAGGATTTGCCACCCGTCCCATTTTGGGAGAAAATAGGAGCATGGTCCGGTGTTTGCGCATGCTTGTCATTTCCCCTTTTTCAGGTTTTCCGGGTGGCCTTTTCCTCTCATGTCATTCAGGATCGGGAAGCTGGACCTCTTCAGAAAAGCACCATCATAAATACATCTTCTTTCTTCTCGCGGGAGCGGTCGTCCTTTTCCATTCCTGGTTTTTTTCTTCATCCCCGAATCCCGCCCTTGCTCTTTTTCAGGGCGGGGAACCAACTTCTCTGATGCAGCGCCCTCCGGTCTCTTCCATCCTGTCGACCGGCCCTGCAGCACCGGTCCGATTCGATTCTCCATCCACAAAAGCAGAGGACATGCTGGACTGCCGGCACCTCGATCTGGCCGGGGTCACGTCCTGGGTCTGTGACCATCCCGAACCGATTCATACGTTCCACTCCATGCTGTCTTCTTCGGAGCTGCCGGGAATCCTCCGGGTGTTCTTCTGTGCGGTCGCCGGCTACGTCATCCGGTATCCTGGCGAGTTCAAGGGAATTCCCGTTCCTGTCGTCCCTCCTCCGCCCAAACGGGGTCTTGGCGTTCGATTCGCGTTTGAATCCCATTGAAACGGGCCACCCGGTGAAATGAACGATCCGTTCCCCCGGGTGGTCTCCTTCCGTGGAAAGATCTCGACCTGGAAATAAGGAGACATTTGATGGACCGCCAATTCATGATCTTTTTCGTCAGGACAGTTCTCGACCGTTTCATGAAATCGCTTTATTCTCGCCGCTTTTTTGCTTCCGTGCGCGGGATCGCTGTCACTCTCCCTCTTTCTCTTCTTCTCTGCGTCCTCCCTTCTCCGCCCAGCGTCTACCCGAAAGACCTGAAGGAACAGATTCACGTTGAGGAAAACCCTGTGAAAGGGCTGGTTTCGGGAAAACCCATCCGGTTCCGGATCCGGGTCGTTCCGGTCCCTTCCCCGAAAACCCCTGTTCATCTCCATATCTATCTCGATAACCGGATGCTCCTGATGCTGACCCTGACCCATCCCGTTACGACCATTCAACTTCCCCCCCTCTCTCCCGGAAGGCACAGCGTCGTCTTCATCGAAGCGAACCCTCTGACCCATCAGCCCATGGAGGGAAACGGGAACGGAGAAATGTCGGGAATGTCGTCGGACATGCACATGACGGACACGGGTACATCCTCTGATATGAATATGACAAAGATGTCGGGCAGCCTGACGGCCATCCCGGCCCGGTTTCGCCTGAAAACCCTGACCTTGATTGTTCTCCCCCGATAACAGGACCGTTCACCTCAAAGGGCCTTTCGGGAACGAGCGGAGAATTCCGGTTTGCCGTTTCCACCCGGCGGAACAAGAGAAAATCGGAGGAGACAATCGCGCGGACGGGATCCGGAACGTTCACAAAACCGATCGTTCCCTTTCCCCCAACGGTCGTCTTTGCTAGATTAGAAGAAAACCGCCGTCGGGGGAGCCGGCATCCTTTCATCAGGCAGCAGACAGCCCCTGCAAAATCAATCTCAATATTCAGGAAGAGGAGCAGGTTCATGAGGAAGCCATTTCGAAGCCGGATCATCACCGAGGGGATCGAGAGATCCCCCAACAGGGCCATGCTCCGCGCAGTCGGCTTCAGTGACGCGGATTTTGAAAAACCGATCATCGGAGTGGCGAACGGATACAGCACGATCACCCCGTGCAACATGGGCCTCAACAACCTGGCGCTTCGGGCCGAGGATGCCCTTCGCCAGAGGGGGGCCATGCCCCAGATGTTCGGCACCATCACCGTGTCGGACGGCATCTCGATGGGAACGGAAGGAATGAAATTCTCCCTGGTCTCCCGGGAAGTCATTGCCGATTCCATCGAAACGGCAGTCAGCGCCCAGAGTATGGACGGAGTGATCGCCATCGGGGGATGCGACAAGAATATGCCGGGGGCCCTGATTGCCATGGGACGCATGAACATTCCGTCCATTTTTGTCTACGGAGGGACCATCAAGCCCGGTCACTGGGGCGATCAGGACCTGACGGTCGTCAGTTCCTTCGAAGCCGTCGGCGCCTACACGGCGGGCAAGATGAACGAAGAGACCCTGACCGAGATCGAACGCCATGCCTGCCCGGGGGCCGGCTCGTGCGGAGGCATGTTCACGGCCAACACCATGTCCTCCGCCATCGAAGCAATGGGGATGAGTCTGCCCTTTTCCTCCACCATGGCGGCCGAAGATCTCGAAAAAGCCGAAAACACCGCCGAATCCGCGGAGGTCCTGGTCCAGGCGGTCTTAAACGACCTGCGTCCCCGACAGATTCTGACCCGGAAGGCTTTCGAGAACGCGATCTCGGTCGTCATGGCCGTCGGCGGTTCGACAAACGCGGTCCTTCATCTGCTCGCGATCGCCAGGTCGGTCGATGTTCCCCTGTCCATCGACGACTTCGAAACGATTCGCCGGAGGGTTCCGGTCCTTTGCAATCTCAAGCCCTCCGGGGCCTATGTCGCCACGCAGCTGCACGCTGTCGGAGGAATTCCCCTTGTCATGCGCATGCTTCTGGACCGGGGACTCCTTCATGGAGACGCCCTGACCATCACCGGAAAAACGATCGCCGAAACGCTCAAAAACGTCCCGGATCGTCCTCCTGCCGGACAGGACGTGGTTCTGCCGTTCGACAAGCCCGTCTACCGGGACGGCCATCTGGCCATCCTGAAAGGAAACCTCGCCCCCGATGGCTCCGTGGCCAAGATCTCCGGAATCAAACACCGTTCCATCACGGGACCGGCCCGTGTTTTCGATTCGGAAGAAAGCTGCATGGAGGCGATTCTGGCTCGCTCGATCCGTCCCGGAGACATCCTCGTCATTCGTTACGAAGGCCCCCGGGGAGGTCCCGGCATGCGGGAAATGCTGGCCCCCACTTCCGCTCTGATCGGAGAAGGTCTCGGTGACAAGGTCGGCCTTGTCACGGACGGACGGTTCTCCGGAGGCACCTATGGGATGGTGGTGGGGCACGTCGCTCCGGAAGCGGCCGTGGGGGGACCGATCGCCCTGATCCGGGATGGCGACCTCATCACCATCGACGCCGACCGGAACCTGATCGAAATCCAAGTTTCCCCGGACGAACTCAACCGGAGAAAATCACTCTGGAAAGAACCCGCCCCCCGCTATACCAAGGGAGTCATGGCAAAATACCGCCTCCTCGTCAAAAGTGCCAGCGAAGGCGCCGTGACGGACTGATGTCCGGAAACAGAGAGGACGGAGAAGCCCATGAATGACGTCCGGGAAGGTGTTCTGGCCGGAGCCGGACTGGCGATCGGCGTCCTGGCGGGATATCTTGTCGCAGCGTCCCGTTACCGGAACTCCTCCCAGAAACTTCGGGAAGACGTGGCCGCACAAACCGCCCTTCTGGCGGAAACCCGTCAGGGGCTCGACCGGATGAACCGGGAGAGTCGCATGCTTCGCGACCAGCTGGACGAAGCCATCTCGCGGAACGCGGCGGCGGAAGCCCGGCTTGCCGTCGTCGAAAAAACCGACCGGGAACGCCAGATCCTTCTCGAAGAGTCCCGGAAAAATTTGACAGAAGCGTTCCAGGCCCTCTCCCTGGAGGCGCTTCAGCAAAACAGCCGGTCCTTTCTCGAACTGGCCCAGCAGAACCTCGCGGGATTCCAGGGACAGGCCAAAGGTGATCTCGAACTTCGGCAGGCCCGGATCGACGAACTCGTCAAACCGCTCGGGGAATCCCTCGCCAAGGTCGAACGGACGCTCCAGGACCTGGAGGGAGAGAGAAAGTCGGCCTACGCTTCCCTCAATGAAATGGTGAGAAGTCTTGTCGAAAACCATATTCCCCGCCTCCATACCGAAACCATGGGACTGGTCCGGGCTCTCCGCCAGCCGGTCGTTCGGGGGAGATGGGGAGAAATCCAGCTCAGGCGGGTGGTCGAGATGGCTGGAATGCTGGACCATTGCGACTTTTTCGAACAACAGACGTCCGGACAGTCCGAAGAAAGGCTGCGGCCCGACCTCGTCGTCCGGTTGCCGGGAAACAAGCAGGTCGTGGTGGACGCCAAGGTCCCCCTTTCCGCCTATCTGGAGGCGGCCGAAGCCGATTCCGAGGAAGACCGCACCCGAAAACTTGCGGATCACGCTCGCCAGGTCCGGCAGCACATCACCCAGCTGGGACGGAAGTCCTACTGGGAACAATTCCAGCCGGCTCCCGAATTCGTGATCCTCTTCCTCCCCGGAGAGGTGTTCTACAGCTCGGCGCTGCAGGCCGATCCGGAACTGATCGAATACGGTGTTTCCGAACGCGTCATTCCGGCGACCCCGACCACCCTGATCGCCCTCTTGCGGGCGGTGGCCTACGGCTGGCAACAGGAGACCGTCGCAAAGAACGCCCAGGCCATCAACAAACTCGGACGCGATCTTTACAAACGCCTTTCCGACTTCACCGAACACTGGATCAAGGTCGGCAAGTCCCTGGGCAGCGCGGTGGACACCTACAACAAGGCCACCGGCTCTCTCGAACACCGGGTGCTCGTGACCGCCCGACAATTGAAAGATCTCCGGTCCGGGTCCGAAGAGGAGATCCCGTCGCCCGATACCGTCGACTCCCGGCCACGCTCTTTTCTTCCGTCTTCCGGAACGACACCGGAACCGGACATGACGTTGTCCGAAGAATCCACCCCCATCCCGAAGGACCTCCCATGAGCCTGATTCTCCGCATACTCCTGAACGCAGTCATCGTCTATGGCGTCGCGCACCTGATCCGCGGGGTGCACCTGAGGGGATTCGGCACCGCCCTTCTGGTCGCGCTCGTCCTGGGCATCATCAACGCCCTGATCCGGCCCGTCCTCTTTTTCCTGACGCTTCCCATCAACATCCTGTCGCTCGGGCTGTTCACCTTCGTACTCAACGCGCTCCTGTTCTGGTCGGTGACATGGTTCGTGCCGGGGTTCACCGTCGATTCCTTTGTCAGCGCCTTCGTCGCGTCTTTCCTGATCTCCCTGATGAGCCTCGTTTTTTCCTGGTTCCTGATCTTCTGACCGTTTTCAGGGGGGCGACGGTCGCTCCCCTCCCGCCGGAGCGACCACGACCAGCACGTCTCCCGTGAACGGCAACGCTTTCCGGATGCGTTCTTCGGCCAGACGTCCTTCCCGAGCCGCATCTTCCAGGGAAGACTGATCGTCCAGAACAAGACACAGGTCGCAGGAAATGGAATGCCCCATCCACCGGGCCCGTGCGCGGGAAACAGAGAGGACGGAACCGCTGTCCATCGCGGCATGCCGGATCCGATCGAGCGTCTCCGGCTCGATCCCGTCGGAGAGATGCATGCCGACATCCCGGATCATCCGGACAGCTATGAGCAGAATGCTGAAACCCAGCAACATTCCGACGACCGGATCCACGATCGGATAGCCCGTCACGCTCCCCGCCACCCCCACCAGGACGGACAGGCTCGCGAATCCGTCGACGCGCGCATGTTGCCCGTCCGCCACCAGAGAGACGGATCCCGTTTTCCGTCCCGCCCGGATACGCAGAAACGCCACCGCCTCGTTCCCCAGGAATCCTGTCACGCTCGCCAGGGCGACCCACACCGGATGGTGGAAAACCTGCGGATGCACAAACCTTTCGACCGAGCGAACCAGCGAAACAATGGCCGAAGACAGGATGAGCCCGACGATCAGGATGCCGGCCAGGTCTTCAAATTTTCCGTATCCATAAGAGTACCGGCGCGTGGGTTGCCTTCCGGCCAGGGAGAAGGCAATCCACAGGGGAACCCCCGTGAGGGCGTCGGCGATGTTATGAAAAGCGTCGGAAAGAAGCGAAACGCTGCCGGAGAATACCGCGATGCCAGTCTGAAAAGTGGCCGTCGCTCCCAAAAGGAAAAAGGAGACGACAAAAACGGACGTCGTTTTCGGTTCCCCCTCCCGATAGCGGGGCATATGCCCGTGGCCGTCTTCGTGCGAATGTCCCAAAAGACCATGAAAAAAAGACACGACAGACTCCTGTTCTCTTTCGATATCCCCTATCGCCCTTGCCCAAAGATGGGGGCAATTCCCCAACTCTCAATCCCATAGGATAGAGGAGTATAATATATCACACGAAAGGGCCTGTCCGGATTTTTTTCTTGCAATGTTGGCATGCGGAGCATAGGCTTGGATGAAAGCCGATCCGAGAAAGCTCATCCGACATTCGGGAGAATCTGATGGATCTGTTGCTGATCTCCGCAAACCGTGAAACTTTTCCGGATCCCGTCTACCCCCTCGGTGCCGCCTATGTGGGAGACGCGGCCCGCAAGGCTGGACATCAGGTCCGGACGAAGGACCTGATGTGGGAAGCAGATCCTCCGCGTTCCCTTCTGGAGGAGATCCGGCGACGACCGCCGGAGGCCGTTGCCCTGTCCTTTCGAAACCTGGACAATGCCGCCTGGCCTCTGACCCGAAACTACCTTCCCTCCTATCGTCTTCTCGTCCGGTCCCTCCGGAAGGCGCTGGCCTCGACCGAAACCCCCATCATCCTGGGCGGGTCCGCCTTTTCGCTCCTCCCGGATCTCCTCCTGGAAGAACTCGACGGAGACTACGGAGTCACCGGAGAAGGCGAAAAGAGTCTTCCCCTCCTTCTCGAGGCGCTCGAGCACGGAAGCTCCCTCGACGGCATTCCCGGTCTTGTCCGGAGGCAAGGCCCCGGAGAACCCGCGTTGCTCAACCCGCCTTTTTTCCGGACCGATCCCTCGGCCGGGATGATCCGTCCGGCTCCCGATCGGTCTCTCTTCGACCTTCCCCGGTATGTCAGATCCGGCGGAATGGCCAACATCCAGACGAAGCGGGGGTGCCCTTTCCACTGCAAATACTGCACCTACCCTCTTCTGGAAGGCGGGACCTTCCGTCTGAGAGCGGCCGGGGAAGTCGCAGACGAACTCGAAGAACTTGTCCGCAAGGACAAGATTCGCTCGTTCTTCATCGTGGACAGCGTTTTCAACGCGCCTCCCGAACACGCCGAAGCGGTCTGCGAGGAAGTTCTGCGCCGGAACCTGAAAGTCCGCTGGTCCTGCTACGTCACGCCCGCAGGATTGACCCGGAATCTTCTGTCGATCATGAAACAAGCCGGATGCGACGGGATCGAACTGGGGACGGATTCGGCCGAGCAGGGGGCCATGGCCGGCCTCGGAAAAAGCTTTTCGGTTTCCCATCTGACGGAAACCGCCCGCTGGTGCCGCGAGCTTTCTCTTCCCGTTTGCCACACCCTCCTCTTCGGGGGCCCGGGAGAAACCCTCCGGTCGGTCCGGGAAACTTTGCGCACCGTGGACGACACCGCTCCCACCGCCGTCGTGGCGATGGCGGGCATCCGGGTCTATCCGGACACGCCGATGGCCACGCTGGCCGAATCCAGGGGTCTGGTCAAAAAACGAAGGGACTATCTGGATCCCGTCTTCTATATCGAACCCGGCCTGGAAGAAGACCTGTCGGAAACCCTTCTGTCCTTCGCCAAAAGCCGGGGAAACTGGGTCCTTCCCGGCATTTCGATCCCGTACAAACCGATAACACAAAAACTCATCCGGCGCATCGGGTACAAGAAGCCTCTCTGGCATCTTCTGGCCCACGCGCCGTTCAAGGACCGGATCTACCGGGACCGCTGACCACCCAAACACAAGAAGGAGAAACCTATGGAAAGACAGGATCGGCAGGCGATCGGCACCTTGTTGACGGTTTACACCGACATTGACCTTCTGGCACTCGAGCTCTGCGCCGACCGGATCGGGCAGGCACCGACGCTCGAAGCCAAACTGGAGCTGGCCCACCAGGTGGAGGAAGAACGCATCCATTTCCGGATCCAGGAAAAATGGCTGGAAACGATCGGCATGCCTTTTCGTTCCCCCATCGATCCGGAGCATCGCAAAATCATACGGGAGAAGTTTTCCCGTATGGACTGGTTCGACTTCCTCTCCTGCCTCCAGATCGGAATCGAAGGCATCGGCATCGCTGTGGTGGAAAAGGTCGCTTCCCGTGCGGACAAAGGGACACAGGATTCCCTCGAAATTCCCATCCGGGACGAGAAGCGGCAAACGTCTTTCGGGCTGGAAGAGCTGCGGCGAATCTTCGCCGAAGCCTCTCCGGAAGAAAAGGAACGGCTGTCGGAGCGCCTTTTATGCAACCTGAACGATCTCTATGCCATGTCGGAAGCTTATCTGCCGGTGAATTTCGAAGAGCACTGGGAACGCCTCGGACTCACAAAGGAGGACATGTGGGAGACCGTCCACCAGAAAACGCTCGGGATGTTCCGAAGCCTGGGAGTGTCTCCCGTCCTGCCGGAAGCGTTCTCCGTCGCCTGAAGGCGATTTGTCCGGGAATCCGGCGGATTTGTGGTATGATGAGGGCAGTCCGAACGACGCCGCAGCAAAAGATTTGTCGGCGAAAGGAGTCCCCTGGTCCGAGACCGGTCGGGAACACACATTTCCCCATAGCGCAAGGAGGACCTTATGGCATCTGGTTCCGGCAAATGGCTTTTCATCCTGGCAACCCTTCTTCTGGGCTCCCTGGGACAGGAACGCATGTTCGCGCAAACTCCGAATCTCCTCTTCCCGGACAGGGCATTTGCCGCGGGGGATCCTTCGGAAAAGCTGATTCAGACGTCCAACCGGTACGACACGGTGGTGAGCCAGGCCCTGGCCAAATACCACCGGGCATCCCAAAAAGCCCGAAAGACGTACCTTGAAGCGAAGCGAAAAGCGGAAAACCTCTATGTGAAGGAAGCGACGAGCGCCAGCACGATGGTGACCACCAAGGTCAACCAGATCCGGGACAGCCTCACCGCCGGAACAATGAAAGAATCGGCCACCCGACAGATCAAGACTGCCGTCGCGGCATACGCCCGGAAAATATCCCATGCTTACGCAAAACGGGAAAACGCGTTGCGCCAGGCGGTCCGGATCTATGCCAGGTCTTTGGCCATGGCCGCCGGTCAATTCCAGCACGACCTGGAAAAAGCCGAAAAGTCCCTCAGCACCGGCTCCCACCAGGAATAACCGCGTCCCGAAAGCAACCGGACCGACCCGCGGAGAAGCCGTTCGATTTTGTTTCCCTGCGGGCCGGAATCCTTTCCGGAAAAAACGGAAACCCGTTCAGGCCCCTCCTTCCGGCTTCGTTCCCGAACATTCTTCCAGCGGTTGTCAGTCTCCCGTGCTCGACGGACGATCATCCCCGCCGGCGACGTCCCGGAACCCGTGTCCGAAATCCGCCGCATAAAGGCGACTCCGGGCGGTTTCCCTCAACCGGGTGTCGAGCGCTCTTCCCACGATCATGAGAGCCTGCCGGTAGATTTTGGCCGCCCGGACCATGACCGCAATCGTGGACAAATCTCCCTGCACAAGAATCTCGTCCGGCCAGGACGCCCGTGCGACGACCGCTGCGGGAGTGTTCTCCGGAAGAACCGTCGTGAGTCTTTCCACGAGCTCCTCGATCCGGTCGATCGACAGAAAGATGACCAGTGTTGCGCCATGGCGTGCGAGGGATTCGATGTCTTCCCCTTCCGGCATGGGCGTCCGGCCGGCCGTTCGGGTCAGGATCACGGTCTGGCTCACTTCGGGAAGCGTCAGATCCCGCCCCAGAGCGGCCGCCGACGCGAATACCGAACTCACCCCCGGAACGACCTCCCAGCCGATCCCGCGTTTGTCCAGCTCCGTCGTCATTTCGGCCATGGCGCCAAAGATCGCGGGATCTCCGGACGCGAGACGCACGACGACCTCTCCCCGATTGGCCCCGTCGACCAGAGCATCGACGATCTCTTCCCGTGTCAGTCCGGCCGAATCCATCCATCGGGCGTCCGGAGCAAGCACGCGCATGGACTCCTCCGGCACGAGGGATCCGGCAAAGACGACGCGCCCGGCCCGTCCCAGAATGCGGGCGGCGCGAACGGTCAGGAGGTCTGGCGATCCCGGTCCCGCGCCCACGAAGTAGACAGAGCCCGACCGGACAGGATGCGCCGGAATATCATTCGGAATAGTCATAGATTCCTTCCGCCTTCCATTGTTCAAAAGCCCGTTTCCAGAAAAGGACCCGGGCGAAGAAAAAACCCCCTTCGGCAAAGAAAAGCCCCCCCATCAGGGGAAGCCCCCGGTGGAGGAGGAGGACCAGCCCCAGAAACAAAAGAATTCCCCCTGCATAAGCCGCGAAAACTTTCGACCGGCCCGGATGCGCGACCGCCAGCCCGTTCCGGACCGACCACGGCATCCGGCGACCCAGGGCCGCCTGTCGGAGGGCGGCATAACGGCCGGGCCAGTTCTCCAGAAGAAAATACTGATACCGGGAATGCCCCAGCCCCAGAAGGGCCCCGGCAATTCCGACCGTCACTTCCCGGAAGAGGGGGGACATGTCCAGGTTTCCCCGGGAAAAGGAGAGAAAGACCGTAAGAAAAGCCCCTCCGAATCCGGCCAGGGCCCACATTGCCGAAAAGCGAAGGAAGCTGCCATAGGCGTATTCGAGCGCCTGGCGAATTTCTTCCCGGCCGGCCTGCCGGGAAAACGGACTCACGCTCCGGTTCCCCGAAGGTTCTTCCGTACGAGGAGCAGGGACATGTAGGGAAGGGTGCGTTCTTTCAGGGTCCGGATGTCCTGCACAATTTCCTGGCGCGCAGTTCCGATCTCGGCCAGGTAGACCGTCCTGTCCAAAAGTCCCTTCCTTTCAAGCATCTCCAGGACCGCCGGAAAGACCCGGTGAATCTTCATCAAAACGATGCTGTCGTGGGTGTCCAGGACCTGTTCCAGCGACTCGGATCCGTAAGTGGCGGGGACCACGGCGAGGCTTTCGGCCCCCTGCACAAGCGGAGCTCCCGTCAGGGCGGATGCGGCGGAAAAGGAGGTGACACCCGGGACGACCCGGACGACGATCCCCGGGATCTGTCGCCGGAGTCCGTCCAGGAGATTGCCGAACGTCGAATAGAAAAAGATGTCCCCGAGACTGATGAAGGCGACGTCACCCCGGAGGAGCGCTTCCGACAGGATGCGGGCGTTTTGTGTCCTTGCCTGATCCAGAACGACCGGGTCCTTCGTCATGGGGAAAACGAGCTCGATCGTGTCCGGCTGCGTCTTTCGTCCTTCGAGGGTCTCCCGGACCGCCTCCAGCGCGAGGGAGGCGCCATCCGATACGGACTTCGGCACGGCCAGGGTCGGAACCTCCGACAGGATCCTGGCGGCCCGGACAGTCAGGAGGTCCGGATCGCCAGGACCGACACCGATCCCATAAAGAGTTCCCATATTTTTGGAATGTCCGCTCTCATTTTCTGTCATTCACTCCTCCTGTCCGGGGTGGGCATCCTCCGGAAATCCCCCGGATCCGGCGTCCCCCTCTTCCCGGATCCGGTACTCCTCGTTCAGCCAGCGGCCGAGATCAATCTTGCGACATCGTTCGGAACAGAAACTGGTCCGGGAAAACCGCTCTCCCACGAGAGGGCTCAGGCAGACGACACAACGGCGGACCGGATCACCGGAGGCCATGTCCCCCTCCCTTCCCCGGTTCGTCCATGCTGCCGGAGCCCGTCTCCCGAGCCCGGAGAATATATTTGCCCACGATGTCGTATTCCAGGTGAACCGCATCCCCGACTTTTCTGTCGCCCAGGTTCGTCACATCCAGGGTGTGGGGAATGATGGCGAGTTCGATCCGGCATTCGCCTCCGACCTTGTCATCCTTGATCCGGTTGACCGTGAGACTGATTCCGTCGACGGCGATCGATCCCTTGGGAATGACGAACGCCCGATGACCATAAGGAACAGTCACCTGCAGGAACTCCGTCTCTCCTTCCCGTTCGCGGGCCACCAGCACACCGAGACTGTCGACATGCCCCAGAACAAGGTGTCCTCCCAGACGGTCGTTCAGACGCATGGCCCGTTCGAGATTGACCCTTTCGGCACGGACGAACGATCCCATCCGTGTGACGGACAGCGTCTCCAGGGAGACATCCACCCGGAAACCGGACTCCCAGGCTTCCGTCACCGTCATGCAGGCGCCGTTGACGGAGACCGATTCTCCCGGTACGAGCTCCTGCCCGAAAGAGACCCCTTCGACGGACAGGACGCATCCGTCTTCCGACTTCTCGACCGAGCGGACGATCCCGGTTTCTTCCACGATTCCCGTAAACAAAGACTATCCTTTCTCTTCGAGAACTTTTTCCAGAAAAAGCGTTTCATCCCACAGGTCGACCGCCACAAGAAGATCTTCTCCCAAACGACGGGTCTTCAAGGGACCGGGAAAGCGAAATGCCCCGACGAGGCGTTCCGGTGACCGTCCACCAATCCAGCCGATGGCGTCTTGCCCTCCGATCAGAAGAGGGGCCAGGACAAGGCGGATGCTGTCAACCAGCCGCTCCTGAAGAAAAGAGCCGTTCACCCGGGCCCCTCCTTCGACCAGAAGCGTCATGAGTTTTTCCTCCAGCAGGATCTTCAGAAGGGCTTTCAGGCTGAGACCCCGACCGTCCGTACCGGCCGGGAGCCGGAACGTCCGTGCCCCTTTTTCCCCCAGAAGGGCAAGCCGGTCCGCGGGAGCCGACTCTCCCGTCATGATCCAGAGCGGAGATTCGGCAAGCGTTTCGAAAAGTCGTGCATCCGGTGGGGTCCTTGCGCAGGAGTCGAGAATCACGCGCACCGGATGGTGCACCTTCCGTCGTCCAGGCAGGCGCGTCGTGAGCTGCGGATTGTCCTTCAGGACCGTCCCGACGCCGACGACGATCGCATCATGTTCCTGGCGAAGCTGATGGGCATACTTGAGAGAGGGCCCTCCCGAAATCCATTGCGAATCGCCGGTCGCGGTCGCAATCTGTCCATCCAGGCTGACCGCACCCTTCAGCGTGACAAAAGGACGCCCCTGCGTCATGAGGGACAGGAAACCCCGATTAACCCCGAACGCCTGACCGGCCAGAAGACCGGTCTCCACGGAAACGCCGCCCTCCCGGAGCTCCGCGATACCTTTCCCGTTGACGTGGGGATTGGGATCCGACAGGGAAATGACGACGCGGCGAATGCCGGACGACAGGATCTCCCGTGTGCACGGCGGAGTCCGCTTGTTCAGGTGGCAGCACGGTTCGAGATTGACATACAGGGTGGCTCCCCGGGCCCGTTCCCCGGCTTCCCGGAGAGCCAGCACTTCGGCATGAGGAAGCCCCGGACGTTCGTGATACCCCTTCCCGACAATCCGGCCATGTCGGACCACGACCGCCCCGACCCGGGGATTGGGGGCCACATCATCCCTGGCCATCATCGCAAGATCAAGCGCCATGGCCATAAACAGTCTTTCGTTCCGAACCATCACCCTCCCCGAAGGGAGGACGGGGCCTGGTCAAGTCTTCCCAAAAGCGACATCCCGTCCGCGAGAATGCCCAGAAGCCGGCGTCTGTTTTCCCGGAGAGAAGGATCGGGATCGTTGACCATGACCGCTTCGAACAACGCCTGTACGGGCTCCACAAAAACCGCGGAAGAGGCCCAAATGCCTTCCCAGTCCCCCTTCCGGGCCATTTCCGACCACCCCGTCTCCCGCAGAAGGCCTTCTTTTTCGGCCAGAAGGAAGAGCTCCCTTTCGGCATCGTGTCGAAACAGGGCCGGATCGGGAAACATGGTCGTCCGGTCCCCTTCTCCGGAAAGAATATTTGAAAGGCGCGTGTAAAGCGCGACCAGAGATGCGGCTTCCGGACGATCCAGCGCTTCTTTCAGGAAGGCCATACGGGACCCCGCCAGCCAGACCGGTTCAGACAGGCCGGCGATGGCCGTCCGGACCAGAGTCGCCGGATATTCGCGCTCCCAGAATGCCGTCACCCGTTCCTTCCAGAATCTTTCCAGTTCTGCCGAAGGGTCTTTCCCCGGAATGAGCGTCCGGGATTTTCGGATCAGCGCCACGAGGCTCACAGGCCAGCGCGTTTCCCGCAGAATGGCCATCATGCCGTTCGCTGCCCGCCGGAGGGCATACGGATCCATACTGCCGGTCGGCAGGAATCCTCCCGCCAGCCCTCCGACCTGGTGGAGAATCTTGTCAGCAAGAGACAGAATGCGTCCCGGAAGCGTTCCGGCAATCGCGTCCTGTGCGTGACGGGGACGGTAATGCTCCCGGATGGCGGCGCTTTCCAGACGAATACGACCGGAATCCTTCCCGTTCTTTTCCAGAAGCTCCCGGTGTTCGGCCAACCAATAGCTGGCGCCAATAATGCCTTCCAGCTCCGGGAATTCCCGAACGAGTCCCGTGGCCAGATCGGCTTTCGCCAAAGAGCAGAGCCTGTCCAGGGATTCGGCCATTTCTCCGCGGGACAGACCGCTCGCATTCACTTCGTCTTCCGGAACGTGATCCAGAACCCAGACGCAAAGCTCCCGGGACATGCGGATCTTGTCGGACAGGCTGCCCACTCCCGGAAAAAAAACCATCCCTTCCAGGTCGGAGACATAAGAAGCCAGAGGACGGGACCGGTCACGGCCCAGATAATACTGCGCATCTTCCAGCCGAGCCCGGACAACCTTTTCAAAACCGGCTTGCACGAGACGGATATCGGCATCGGGATTGCCCGAAACGGCAAGGAACCTGTTCGAAAGACTCCCGTCGGGATTTTCGAGCACGTAAAAACGCTGGTGAACCCGGAGCACCGTCTGGATCAGCTCGGACGGAAGGTCCAGATAACGCTCCGGAAAACACCCGCCGATCACCCGGTATGCTTCGACAAGGTCCTTCACTTCTGTCGTGAGTCCGGGATCCGGGCGACGAACGACACCGGGGGGAATGCCCCCGACGTCCTGTTCCATCCGAAGAGCCAGATCCAGATCCCTTTCGATCCTCTCCCCCCGTTTTTCCGGATCGGCTTCGATCCCCCACTCTTCCAGAAGACCGGCATAATGGGAAATCCCCCGGACCGGACAGGGACGAAAACCGGCAAAGCGGGGAGCCCGGGTCGTCGTGTCCGAATTTACGCCTGCGATTCGGACTTCGAGCGGCTGGTCCCCCAGAAAAGCCATGACCCAGAGGACCGGACGCAGGAAAGGCCCGGTTCCGGAACCCCAGCGCATGGTTTTTGGAAGGGGAAGGTCTTCCAGCGATTGCTGGAAGAGTTCGGTCAGAACGTCCCGGGTCTTTCGGACTTCCGAGATTTTGTCAACGGCCAGATACTCCCCTTTCGGCGTTGTCTCGATCCGGATCTCATGAATCCCCACGCCCTGGTTCTTCGCAAAGCCCAGTGTCTGGGGAGAGGGGGCGTCGGGCAATCGGCCGGCAAGCCGCGCAGGCGGACCGAAGACTGTTTCGCGCAAAGGGGCCTGTTCTTCGGGAAGTTCTTCCAGCAAAAGAATCAGGCGCGCCGGCGTCCCGAACACACGGACAGCCCCATTGCCCAGGCGAAGTTCCCGGCGAAGGGCGCGGGACCGGCTTTCCATCGCTTCCCGCAAAACCGGCAGGACTCCCGCTGGCAGTTCCTCGCAACCGACTTCCAGCAGGGCCGCACGATCAAGAGCGTGGGAAGGCTTCGGAAAGAGGGAGGGGGTTTCCGGTTTCATCGGGCTCCCTCCCGAAGGGAAAGTAAAACATCGGCTCCCTCCCCGGCAGATTCGGTCGCCGCGAGACATTCGCGATAGGTATGCGCTGCGCGCCGGGCCTGTCCCCGGACCCTTCCGATGAAATGCTGTCTTTCGGAGACGCTCACGGCCCCCCGGGCATCGAGAAGGTTAAAGGCGTGAGACATGCCCAGCACCATTTCGTAACCCGGGAGGTACAATCCTCTGGAGAACAGATGGTCGGCCTGTTTTTCAAGAACGTCGAACTGGGCTCGCAGAGAGTCCACGGGAGCCTCCTCGAAGTTGTAGACGGAGTGCTGGCGCTCCCCTTCCCGATGAAGGCGGCCGTAAGAAATCCCCCGGGCGTATTCCAGGTCGAACACACTGGAAACACCCTGGAGATACATCGCCAGACGTTCGAGACCGTAAGTGATTTCCACGGGGATCGGAAGCAACGAGATGCCGGCCACCTCCTGGAAGTAAGTGAACTGCGTCACTTCCATTCCGTCGAGCCACACCTCCCATCCCAGTCCCCAGGCTCCCAATGTCGGCGATTCCCAGTCGTCGTGAACGAACCGGATATCATGGTCGGAAAGGCGGATGCCAAGCGCTTCAAGACTCCTGAGGTAAAGGCTCTGGGACTCGGCCGGAGACGGCTTGACCAGAACCTGGAACTGGTAATATCGCTGCAGACGGTTCGGATTTTCCCCGTATCGTCCGTCCGTCGGTCTCCGGCAGGGCTGGACGTAAGCGACCCGGGTTTCCCCCGGTTCGAGCGCTCCGAAAAATGTGGCCGGATGAAAGGTTCCCGCACCCATTTCCCGGTCGTAGGCCTGGACGATGGCACAACCTTCCCCGGACCAGAAGGACTCGAGCGTCTGGATCATTTCCTGAAATGTCATTGGAATTCCGGACCTTTCCGCGTGAAATCAACTCTTGTCTTCAACGTGAAAATCAATCCCCTATCATATCAGAAGCCCGGGCAGAGATTCGAGAGAAGCCGGAAGTCATTCGTAACGGATGGACAGGCCGCCGGCTTCCTTTGCCGCATAGAGTCGCTCGTCCGCCCTGGCCAGCAAGGATTCGGGGTTTCCCCCGTCATCCGGATACAGAGCGACTCCGATGCTACCGCCCAGACGACTGAACGCTCCGGGAGAACCGAAGGGCTCCCGGAACACTTCGAGAAGACGGTTCGCCAGTTGCAAGGCACCGTCCATTCCGTCCAGAACCGGCATCAAACACAGAAATTCGTCTCCGCCCAGACGAAAGAGGATGTCTCCTTCCCGAACGGCCCGGCGAAAGCGGTGGGCCACTTCCACCAGCGCCTGATCTCCGGACGCATGTCCATAACGGTCGTTGATCCCTTTGAACCCGTCCAGATCGATCATCAGAACGCCAATTTTCCACTTCCGCCTTCCGGCGTTTCCGATGGAGTGACGGAGGATCTCCATTGCGGCCGGACGGTTGAACAACCCAGTGAGAGCATCATATGCGGACTCCTCTTTCAAGCGTCTGAGGAGACTTTCCCGGGTCTGGATTTCTCTTCCGATCACCCGGTACAGGAGCATCCAGAAAAAAACGATCGAGATCGCCAGGACCGAGCCGGCAACGAACACCCTTCGTTCGCGAAGGATGAGCAGTTGCCTTTCGCGGGCCATCTTTCGGGACAGCAACGCCTTTATCTGGAGGGAAACGGCCCGGATCTGATCCATCGTCCTCTTTCCGTAGTCGCTCATGACCATGGCCCGTGCCGACAGAAAGCCCGCCACGCGGCGCAGCCGGATCGTTTCCTCGAGTTCCCCCATCTTCATTCTTGCCAGGCGCTCCAGAACGGCGGAAAGCCCCGCCAGGGCCCCGTCCCTCAGGAGGAGCCCGGAAACACCCTGCAAATCGCGACCAATCCGGGATCGGGCCTTGCGGTAAGGAGCCAGATATTCCTCCCGTCCGGTGATCAGGAATCCGCGCTGACCGGTTTCTGCATCTTTCATATCCGAGACCAGCCGGACCAGAAGAAGCTCCCCCCGGAAATAGGCCGTCCAGCGATTTTCCGCGCGCATAAAGGAAGCGAACATCCAAGTCGTCGCCAGAAATAGCCCGACGAAGAAGAGGAATGCAAGAAAAAAACTGATTCGAAGACGTCTCTTCAATCCTTTCATGTTGACCGGAACAGACAGAACCCGCCAGACCAAGGCCTTTCCCGACAGAGCGTTTTCTTCCTCCAGAACCATTTTTTCGGTCAGGGATATTCTCCTCTCACGTTCATCTCGATCAAGTGGCCATCCGCACAGAAAGGGATTCCTTCCGGTATCGTCCCCGACAGAAACCCTTTCCTCTCACTCCTCCGGAGTGGGACGTTCTGCGATTTTTTGATAACGGACGCTCCGAAGGATAAAATGATCGGGACGATGCCTTCCGGCTCCCCTCCGGGAGCCGGAAGAAAAAAGAATGATCGACAACCCGATGTCCCCTGCGTGAAGGAAAAGCGATTATGGATATTATTAGCACGGAGACCGGCAATCGCGAAACATCCGGAATCTTCCGCCGACTGTCTGAAATCACCGAAAAAGCCTGTGCGGGTGAAGGCGTCTCCGGCGACGAAGCCCAATGGCTTTTTTCTTTGCCGGATGCCTGTTCTCCTCTGATCCAGACAGGAGCCGACCGGATCCGGGAAACGTTCCGGGGTCGCTCGATCGACCCCTGCACGGTCATGAACGCCAAGTCGGGCGGATGTTCGGAGGATTGCCATTTCTGTTCCCAGTCCTCCCATCACCAGACGATTTCCCCCGAGTTCCCCCTCACGCCTCCGGAAACGATCCGGAAAACAGCGGCCCTCGCAAAGGAAAACGGGGCCCGGCGTTTTTGTGTCGCCACCAGCGGACGCGGGCTTTCGGATCCCGCCGACGTTCGGGGAATTTCTCGCGCCATCGAAACCGTCCGGAACGATGTGGGGATCTGGTCCTGCGCCACCCTCGGGATTCTTTCCCGATCGGTCCTGGAAACGCTGCGGGAAGCCGGACTGAATCGCCTTCACCACAACCTCGAAACATCGAAGGAGTTTTTCCCGAACATCGTCACCACCCACGCATACGAGGAACGGATCGACACGATCCGGAAAGCCAAGGAAAAGGGCATTTCCGTCTGTTCCGGAGGAATTTTCGGCATGGGGGAATCCGACGCCGACAGGGTCCGGCTTCTCGAAACCTTGAGAGAACTGGACGTCGACTCCGTTCCGATCAATTTTCTCGTCCCGATCCCCGGAACCCCCCTATACGACCAGGGCGCCGGAATCGGGGCGATGGAGGCTCTCCGGTCGATCGCCGTCACCCGTTTCATGCTTCCGGACAAGGAGATCCGGATCTGCGGAGGACGCGTCAACGCCTTGGGGTCCCGCCATTCCGAGATTTTCCATCATGGCGCAAGCGGCGTCATGATCGGAAATTATCTGACGCGCATGGGCCGGCCACCCGACGAGGACATTCGCATGATCGAGGGTCTGGGTTTTACCCTGACCGAACCGCACCTCCCGTGAACGTACCGGAAGAACGCTTCTCCTGGGGTTCGGAGAATCTGTTCAGCATCCGCATGCGCGCCTTTTCCGGGGAAAAGCACCTTTCGGGGGGCGAGGATCTTGTCGGAAGAAGCGCTCTGGCCGAACGGATGCTCGCCCTGACGAACCAGGGACTGGACTCGACAAAAAATCCGGACTGTGCTCCCCCTTCCCTGAATATCCGCGTCGAACCGGTGGACATGTCTTCGCTAATCTCGGGAACACTCCTGCCCGTCCACTGTCTTGACAGCTCTTCCCGTCAGGAAACCGTCGCGTTCGTCGAAGCCGCGCTGGAAAGGGTCGGACGTCGGGAAGCCCTGGATCCCTCACCTCTTTGGGATCATTTTCTGCGGCTTCTCGAAGGACCGGAAGAAGGTCTTTCAGGGGTTTCCTTCCTTTTTCCCGACGGAAACCGGTGGATCCCGAAAGAACGGGGAGTCCGCGTCACCCACTTCGGGATCCTGCCTTCCATCCGGCAATCTCTTCTGCAAGAGGCAAACCATCATCCAGCCGGTTCGGGACGACGGTTCATCGATGCCCTCCAGATCGCCAGCAAGATCCAGACATTTTCATCTGCCCTGATCGAAGTCTGTGTTTCCGACAATCCCGAATACACGACGGGCTACATGGCCGTCCGCGATGTCGGGTACCTGCGTCTCCCCCATATCAAGACAGCGGGGAACACGTCCGGGGGTCGTCTCGTCCTCTTGTCCAAAAACCTGGACGGGAAGGACCGGGACGACCTTGTCTCCTTCCTGTCCAGAACCCCGATACTTTTCACCGGGCGCTCTCCCCTGTTCTCCCCTTCCTCCGGGAGTGCCCTACTGGAAAAGCTGTTACAAAGAGGAGGTCTGGAAAATGGGAAATCCAAGCTACCTTGAAGCGAATGATCATCTCCTCCAAGACATTGAGCGCAAAGGCCAGCGAAAAGAGCTTCCTCCCCGGGGAGAGATCTCTCTCGCATCCAACGACTATCTCCATCTGTCCCGCCACCCCCGGCTCATCGAAAGCGCCATCGAAGAACTCCGGCGTTCCGGCACGGGAGCCACGGGCTCCCGCCTCCTCTCCGGCAACCATCCCCTGAACCGCGAACTGGAAATCGCCATTTCCGCCTTCAAAAATGCTCCTTCTGCTCTCGTCTTTTCGACGGGGTACCAGGCCAATATGTCGGCGATCGGAGCCCTTTCCGGCCTCGTGGATCTCCTTTACTCCGATGCGCTGAACCACGCCTCTCTTATTGACGGCATCCGGCTGGGGAAAAAGGAAACGGCGATCTTTCCGCACAACGATTTTTCCTGGATCGAACGGGATCTGGAAATGCGCCGGCAGAAGAGTGGAGATTTTCCCCGGTTCATGGTGGTGACGGAATCCCTCTTCAGTATGGAAGGGGACCTTTCTCCTCTCGAGGATCTGGTCCGGGTTGTCCGGGATCGGGACGGACTTCTGCTGGTGGATGACGCCCATGCCACAGGGACAATCGGCGCTGAAGGACGGGGAGGGTTCGAACAGGCGGGACTGACATGGGACCCGGAACGGGTCATCCTGACCGGAACCTTTTCCAAAGCGCTGGGGGGACTTGGAGGATTTGTCGCCTGTCACCCGGATTACCGGGAGCTTCTCCTTTCCCGGGGCCGGGGTTTTGTCTACTCCACCGCGCTGCCGCCTTCCGTTCTGGCATCCAACCTTGAAGCCGTCCGCCTTCTGGGAGAGGGGAACGGACTGGTCCAGAGCCTGGCACGTCGCGTGTCAAAGGTCCGGAGCCTTCTTGACGCCCCCGAAAGCCCTTCCCCCGTCATCCCGATTATGGGGAACCGGAACGCGCTTCTCTCCTTTCAGGAACGTCTCCTTGAAACCGCTCTCTGGGCGCCACTTGTTTTTCCGCCGACCGTACCCGACGGGTCCGAACGCATTCGACTTTCCGTCACGCTCGGATGGGAAGAAGGCTGGATTGACAGAATCGCCGAATTTTTTCACCGGGAAAAGGGCCTGAAGGCGGGGGGATAGAGAAAAAATCCTCCCCGGACCGCCCGAATGGCGGGCCCGAAGAGGATCCGGAAGAAAAAAGGGTCAAATCAGAAAACTATTCGGTCACGCCTCCGTCCCAGGAATCTTCCCGTCCTACATAGGCCGGATGAATAAGATCCCGAATCGAAACGAGGCCGACGACGTCTTCATCCCGCAAAACGAGAAGATGTCGAATATGATGCTTGTCCATCATATCCTGGGCATCATAGATAGAAGCATCTTCCTGAATGGAAAGAACAGGAGCGCTCATGACCTGTGAGACCGCCGTAATGTAGGGAACGCGATCTTCCCCGATAACCCGCCGGACAATGTCGGTTTCCGTGATGATTCCGACAGTCTTGTCGCCCTGATTGACCAGAAGGCTGCCAACCTTTTTTGTCTTCATGAGCTCGACCACTTCACGAACCGTCGTTGTCGTATCCACCAACAAGGGATTCTTCGTCATCACTTTCTTCACAGAGACCATTGTCGTCCACCCTTCCCCTTTTACAGGATTTCCAAACCAGGAACCGAAAGTCCACCGTATAAAAACCTGAGAATGAAACCGTTTTCAAAGGATACCAAAAAAGTTTCAGGGAGCAAAGAATCCTGATCGAAAAAGATCAGAACGAATGATGGTGGTGAAAATAGGCGATCATGCCATGGCTTGCAATGTCCGGCCCCTTGATTCTCCAGAGTCCGAGATCGATCGACAGGGCCGCCACGGCAATACGGGGATTCCCGAGAGGCGCCATTCCCATGAACCATTCGTAATGGCCTGCCGGATGCATCCCGGACAGGGTGCCGGTTTTTCCGGCAACTTCGATATGTCGGAGCAGAGGATCGTAGTGCCAGTGAAGGAAAGCCCTTCGGCCCGTTCCCCGGATGGTCGTCGAATGCATCATCGCAAGGAGGGTCCAGGCGATCTTGGGATCGGTCACCTGCAGGAGCGGACGGGGAATTTCCCGGTAAATCACCTTGCCGGACGGATCGACGATGGTGTGGATTACATGGGGAACCATCATGATTCCTCCGTTGGACAACGCTCCGGAAATCAGTGCGGCATGAATCGGGCTGATCAGAACCTGACCAAACCCTGCCGCAGTGCGGGCAAAACTGGACCGGTCCAAAGGAATGTCCGCCTGGCTGGGATCAAAGGGAATATCCGATTCGATAACCCGGTTGAACCCGAACCCGTCTGCCGTCTTCTGAAGATTTTGAGGATTCAGCCACCGGAGGGCGATTTTGGCAAAAATCATGTTGACGGATTTCCCCAACGCCTCCGTCACCGACAGGTGAAGTCTGTCTCGCCTCGGATTGTCTTTCCAGTAGGAAGGGCCGATGCAATACAGACACCCATGAAAATAGATCCGGGTTTCCGGATTGATTTTCCGGTGAACCAGTGCATCGTCCGTCGTCACGACCTTGAAGAGGCTCGCCGCCGGATAGGTCGCTCTCTGCAAGAGAGTGTTGTCCTGCCTCCCGTAATGACTTCCGTAAAGGGCCAGAAGGTCTCCCGTACGAGGATCGACCGCCACGAACATCCCGTAGGGAACACGATTTCTCCGGATAAACCGCCCCACTTCCGACTGGATGGAAGGATTGAGCGTCCAGTAGACCTTGTACCCCCCATCCAGATTCGTCACGTAACGTCCCTGGTCGACATCGACAAAGTCGGGGATATACGTGGAATCCAGGATGGGCCCTGCCGGCATCAGGTGAACCACCGGAAGTCCATCTTTTGTCAGGAGGGAAGGAGCACCCTGCGAATTGTCCCATTCTCCAAGTGCTCCGGAGGAGGACGGACGGGAAGGAGAGATTGCCTCTTTTTTGATGTTCGAGGAAGCGATCAGGGGAGCATGCACTCCCCCAGCGGTGGCATTTGCCCAGGATGGCTTGGCTTTCCAGAAAGTGCCGGGACCGGACAATCCGAAGAAGGACAGGAGAAGGGCAACGGAAAAAATTCTTTTTCCGAGAGTCCAGACGATCGGGTTTTGCAAAAAGAACTGAATGCGCCGAAGCTTGTCCAAGGTGTCTCCGAGCGTTGACAGATCCGGGAAATAACCGGACGGACGTGCCTTGGGGAGACAGACCCTTCCCCAAGCAAGGATGGAGGGATTCTATACGGATCTCTCCATCTTGACAATAGAAATGATAATGTTTTGTTTTTCGTCACCTTCAAGTATTCCCGCCGTCCCTCCGCTTGTTCGTGTTTCCGGACGAACGGAGGAGCACTCTATTTTCTCATTCTTTCCGGATTTCCATGACGGGACGAACGATACCGTCTTCCTGACGATCGACGAAAACATTGGCTCTGCCCCCTGTGGGTCCGGTCAGGCGGATGCCTTCTATATGAAGCGAAGAAAGGGATGGTCCGAGAATCGGACGACCCATTCTTGGATGTCCCGACTGAAAACTCAATCCACTCATGGTTTCCAGAACCATCAGGAGAGAGGTCACGCTCCATGCCTGGGGAGAGCAGGACGTGGGATACGCAAAAGGACCCTCCCCGTTTTTTCGGTCGAATCCACAATAAAGTTCAGGGGGACGCTGATCACGAAAAAACCGGAGTCCGTCCAGAAATCCTTCGCAGAGATTTTCCATCTCGAACGAAAGACGATGGCGAGCCAGCCCGCTCAGAATCAGGGCGTTGTCATGGGGCCAGACAGAACCGTTGTGGTAGGAGACCGGATCGTAACGCAGTTCCGATTTCCCGATCGTCCGAATTCCCCACCCCGAGAACAGATTGTCGGAAAGAAGGTTTTTGGCCACTTCCCGAGCCATGGGGGCTGTCGGAAGATCGGACAGGAGGACGTGGCCGGCGTTCGAACTGTGCACCTTGCAGGCTTCCCCGTCTCCGTCCAGGGCCAAGGCGAAAGTCCTCAGCCGGGGCACCCAAAAAGCGGACAAGAAGGATTTTTTTAACCGGAGAGCCATCTGCCCCGTCTTTTCCGAGAATCGCCCATGACCCAAACGTTCTCCCAGATGGGAAAAAGCCGTAAGGGCATAGTGGAGATAGGACTGGACCTCGCAGAGCGCAACAGGATGAGCTGCCAGACGTCCGTCCGCATGAAAGACCGAATCTCCCGAGTCCTTCCATCCCTGCTGGATCAACCCGCCGTCCATATCTCCCCGATAGACCAGAAATCCGGTTTCCGGATCCATCCCGTACCGTTCTATCCACGAAAAGGCCCGTTCTATGACGGGCCACAATTTCTCGAGAAACGGGTAATCGCCCGTGCGCTCGACGTAACGGGCAGCAAGCATCAAATAAAGGGGGGTGCTGTCGACGCTTCCGTAATAGAGCCCGAAAGGAACTTCTCCCGTTCCGGCCATCTCTCCGGTTCGCATTTCGTGAACGATCTTTCCGGGTTCGGCGGCGCGCTTGGGGTCCAGAACCCGGGCCTGAAGGCGTCCGAGAAAAAGAAGAATGGTCCGGGACAGCTCCGGCACAGCCCACAACGTGGACAGTCCGGTAATCAGGGCATCCCGTCCGAAGACTGTCGAAAACCATGGCAGTCCGGCATACGGGATGAGGCCTTCCCGGACCGGCGTGCACAAAACCCGGAGATCTTCGACCGCTTGACGACAACATCGGTCCAGGAAGGGATCCGAAGACCGGATCTTGGGCCAGAATGCGGAAAAATCCTCCGTTTCGCGCTGTCGTCTGGCAATCACTCCCTCTATGTCCGGCACTTTCTTTATGGAGCCGGACATGGAGATTCGCGTCCGGCCACGAATCTCCCGGAAGCGCGTCCGGACAAAAAAGGTGGCATTTTCCTCCGGGCCCAGATCCAGAGTCCACGACCATCCGGACCTGTCCGCCTTTCCTTCCGCCGGTGCGATGAGTCGAACGGATGTTTCCCGCATAAGCCCGTCGGCCCCCTGGTAACGGTAAAGAGAGAGGCCCGGATCGGGCATGAGCCATTCGATGACGCGGGGAGCAGGAGCTTCACGAGGCATCCCCCGGATCTCGAACAGATCCGTGAAATCTGCCCCGACCAGCCACTCCATCGGAACGGTCACCGGGTGGGGACTCCGATTTTCCACGCTGCATTTTTCCGAAAATCCGTCGGCCTCCAGCACTCTCGTCTGCGACATCGACAATCGAAGTACCTGGCCGTATCGCTCCCCAGGGGCCTGGAACGTCAGGATGGGCATGATCCGGTGAATCTTTTCGAAATGGGGATTTTTCCTCCCCTGTGCCCAGAGGGGAACAGGCTGGATTCCGAACAGACGGACGGACCATCGGGAGAGATAGCGCATACCGTGCCAAAAAAATCCGTGATAGGAGATTCGTTCGGATTCGACGTCACCCGATGGGGGCCAGATGGCAAAATGGTCGTCCGCCTTGAAAATGGAATCCGTTGCGTCCAGGACGAGCAGGGGATGAATTTCGTAGGGGTGGGTGCGGCGGTCCAATGAGACTCCTTCCGATGCCAGATGTCGATGTCATTGTTTTCTTCGGGGGTTTCCCTTCCGGACCCGATCTTTGAACTTTTTTCCCAAAAAAGATAGAATGGCGGGACGCAAAAAAATACGGAGCAAGGCCTGGTCAAATCCGGATCCAGAGCGGCTTGAACGAGCCCCGGACAGTAGGGTGTGGTCCGACCCCCCAACATTCAGGACGCGGATGATCGCCACCAAAAAATTGAACAGCATGACCGGATTCGGGGAACACAGCACCCTTCCACCTTTTGAAGGGTACCGCATTACCGCCAAATCACTCAACCACCGGAACCTTGAAGTTCAGACAACATTGCCGCGGGAGTGGGATCACCTCGATCTTGCGATCCGAAAACTTGTCTCGCAGGAGATCCAGCGGGGACGCATAGAGATCACCGTCATCCGGACGGAAAGCCCGTCCAGGAACGGAGGGTGGCTACCAAAAGCCCTGGATGCCTATACCGATCTCGTCCGTCTCCAGGAACTTCTTGGACTTTCCGAGCCGGTTCGGCTCGAGCACATCCTGATGCATCTTTCACACGAAAGAACCCCCCTGTCGTCTCCCGTAGAGCCCAAAGCCGGGATCGACGCCGTTTCCGCCGCGCTGGAATCCCTTTTGAAAAGCCGGAAGGAGGAGGGCGATTCCCTGTCACAGGTGATAGACGGGTTGTTGAAGGACGTCGAAAACAGCGTCCACCGGATTGAAATCCAGAGACCCAGATCCGTGGAAGCGGCGCGGTCCAGCTTTCGAAAAAAGATGAAAGACATGCTCCTGGACGTCCAGCAACCGGAGACAGACCGCCGTATTGAAGAAGAGGCCCTTTTCTACCTGTCAAAAAAAGACAACGAAGAGGAGTGGCAACGATTCCGGATTCACCTGACCCGTTTCAGGCAGGACCTTGCGGAGGGAGGGGTGATCGGAAAATCTCTGGACTTTCTCCTCCAGGAAATGCAGAGGGAAATCAATACTTTCATCACCAAGGAAGCGCAACCCGAAGTTTTTCAGCCAGCCATGGAAATACGCAATACATTGACAAGATTAAAGGATCAAATTCAGAATGTCGAGTAAGTATCACGGATTTGTCAATATAGGATTGGGCAATCTCGTTTCCCTTGAACATATCATCAGCGTCGTGGGTGTCAATTCTGCTCCCGTCCGCAGAATGAAAGACGCAGCTCAGGAAAACAAACTTCTGATCGATGCATCCGAAGGCCGCAGAACCCGATCCGTCATCATCATGGACAGCGGTCACGTGATTTTGTCTGCGCTTCAACCGGAAACACTCGCGGCACGACTCAACAACTGGGATGAAGAACTGGCGTCGGAAGGAGATCCCGATTGACTTTCCTGACACGTAACATCTCCCCGGGAAGCCTTTTCCACTCTTGATGGAGACTCGTCCATGACTGTACCAGGAGGGAACCCCGGCCGGCATCCGGATCCGGCCCCGTCTCCGACGATTTACGGGAAAAGGCTTTACGCTCCTCTCCTGTTCGTAGTCTCGGCACCGTCCGGTGCGGGAAAAACATCTCTTTGCAAGGAAATTGCGCGAAAGACTTCCTGGATACACTATTCCGTCTCCTACACGACGCGAACGCCCAGACCGGGCGAGGAGAACGGCATCGACTACAGCTTCGTGACCAAGGGCCAATTCCGGGAAATGCAAGAAAACAATCATTTTATCGAATCAGCCGAAGTCTACGGAAACTTCTACGGAACATCTCTCCGGACCATCGAGGAATCTTTCGACAAGGGGCAGGACGTTCTTGTCGATATCGACATCCAGGGCGCCCGGAAAATCCGACAGAGCGGCGTCGCCAACACCTCTATCTACATTCTTCCTCCTTCTTACGCGGTCCTTCAGGAAAGGCTTGCCCTTCGCGGGCAGGATTCTCCCGAAACCGTCCGGAAGCGTCTCGAACGTGTCCGCCAGGAAATCTACGCCTACGACGAATACGACTACCTGATTTTCAACGTGGATTTTCAACAGGCGGTCAACGATCTTCAATCGATCATCGTTTCGGAGCATCTGAGAAGACAAAGACTGTCTTCCTTCGTCAAAGACCATTACATCGACCAATTTTCCGGTGAGACAATCCAGTCGCACCCTTTTTCCCTCAGGGAGGCACCATGAACGATCTCGTCACTCGCCCCATTGAAGTTACCCCGGACATCATCGACAGCCGTTACCGCCTGGTCATCACTGCCGCGAAAAGAGCCCGGCAGTTGATGGAAGGTTCTCCCGTCAAGGTCGACAAACGATACCTGAAAGAAACGACGACCGCTCTTCAGGAAATCCTGGAAAAAAAAATCCCCATTTTGACAGGCGAGGATGCAATCCGGGTGGAGGCCAACCGAAGAGAAAAACTTCGCGAACGGGTCCGGTCCGAGGAGCGTTTTTCCTATTCCCGGGGATATGCACTGGAGACCTCGGACGCTATCCATGCGGAAGTCATGACCTACCACCATCCGGAGGAAGGTTCCGCCCAGCCGGTGGATGGCGAGCACGACACCGAGGACACTGACGTCGAGGACTGACCAGCCCATGTCCAAACGGATCCTTCTGGGTGTTACCGGAAGTATCGCGGCCTACAAATCCCTCGAACTCATACGACTCCTCCGACAGGATGGCCACGACATCCAGGTGGTGGCGACGAAAAACGCGTTGCGTTTTCTTCCCACTCTGACCGCAGAAGTTTTTACCGGCCATCCTGTTTATTCCGACCTGTTTGATCCCTCCTGTTCCGTCCGGCATATCGATCTGGCCCAGGAGTGCGACGGCATTCTCGTCGCTCCCGCCTCGGCAAATTTTTTGGCGAAAATGTCCCTCGGACTGGCGGACGATCTTCTCTCGACCCTCTGTCTGGCCTCAACCTGTCCCGTCCTCGTCGCTCCGGCCATGGAAGAACACATGTATCTTCATCCGGCCATCCAGGAACATCGAAAGATCCTGGCGGTGCGGGGAGTCTATGAGATCCTCCCGGAAAACGGGCCCCTCGCTTCCGGCAAGGAAGGCCTCGGCCGCCTCGCCTCGGCGGAAGCGATTCGAAACGCTCTGGCGACCTGCCTGTCCCGGACCGGACGATGGGCGGGGATTCGGGTGCTTGTTTCCGCAGGCCCCACCTTCGAACCGATAGACCCGGTTCGATTCATCGGCAATCGCTCTTCGGGAAAAATGGGTTATGCACTGGCGGAGGCCTGCGCACAGAGGGGGGCTCACGTCACTCTCGTTTCGGGGCCGACATCCTTGCACCCGCCCCCCGGCGTAGAACTGAAACACATTGTCACGGCTGAAGATCTTGCCATTTCCATGAACCGGGCATTTCCGGAACACGATATCTGTTTCATGGCAGCTGCCGTTTCCGACTATCGGCTTGACCGTCCTCACAGCAAAAAAAGAAAGAAGGACGGAAATTCCTGGACACTCACCCTGGAAGAAAACGCCGACATTCTGGCGAGCCTTTCCGGATTGAAGACACCAGGACAGTTCCTCGTGGGTTTTGCCGCCGAATCGGATCTGGATCATAAGAAGCTGCTCGACAAACTCCGGAAAAAGGGAGCGGACATGCTTCTGGCCAATGACATCAGCCAGCCGGGCATCGGTTTTTCTTCCGACGAAAACGAGATCACGGTAATACGTCCGGACGGTTCCTGTCTTTTGACGGGAAAACATCCGAAAAAGGTCCTTGCGGACAAGATCCTCGACGAGGTCGAAAAAGTCTGGCGATTTCCCTCTCGCCCTTTTTCCGGGACCGTTCGATAGCCGGCGCGTCTCAACGGGATGAACATCCTTCGGGCAAGCATCCCCCGAGCCGGTGCATTCTTGCAAATTGCGCCCCCACTTGTTAGGATACGGTCGTTTCCGCATCTGATCTTGGCTGGACGGTTGTGCCCGGAAGGGCGTCTTTCGACCGTCTCCGGAATCCATCCCCGGGAACCCGATGACACCAGAAGAAATTGTGGCTCTCGAGGAGCGTCTAGAGGGCAATCCAAAAAGCCGTTCCTTCCTCCAGCTCGCGGAGGCCTATCTCGAATCCGGAGCTGTCGAGAAAGCCCTCCCTCTCCTGAACAAGGGCGTCGAGTACTACCCGTATTACCTGGCGGCCCGCATCACCCTTGGACAGGTCCAGAAATCACAGGGGCTTCTCGATGATGCCCTCCGGAATTTCGAATTTGTGACACGAACCATTCCCGACAATCTTGTCGCCCAAAAAAACCTGGCGGACATCTATTTTCGGAAAGGCGACCGGGAAAAAGCATTCGACGCTCTGAAAATGGCTCTTTCCCTTTCTCCAGGGGATCCGGATCTCCTCGACCTGGAAAACCGGCTCAAGGACGCTTCGTCCGGCCCTGCTTCCGTCGAACCGCCCACAGGAACGTCCCCTGAACCTCCGTTGCCTCCTGACGGGACGCAGGAACCGATCGCCATAACGGACGAGCCGATTGTGGATTCCGAAGAGCCCATCCTGGATCTGGAACCTGAACCGACCGCCGAAACCGTGTCGGACTCTCCCGACCCCGTGATCGAGACCTTCGGCTCCGAACCGAGTGAAGGAGAAGGGATGACCGAAGACGTTCCTGCGGAACCCCCTACGGAACCGTTAGAGAATGAGGAACTTCCAGACGACGACGAACTCTTGCGGATGATTCCCCGGACGGAAACCATGGGGGACCTCTTCATGTCCCAAAAGCGGTTTCCTCAAGCGGAGAAGATTTATGATTCCCTTCTAGCGGAAAATCCGGAAGACCCCCGCCTTCTCCGCAAGCGGGAATCCGCCCGGAAACATCTTCCGCTCGCACCGGAAGACATTCCGGCCAGCGAGAAAGAGAGCGGAGCGATCCTGGAAAAACCGTTCGGTCAGGACTCTCCACTCTCTCCTGAACAGACGCCGCTGCCCGTCTCCCCGATTGAACAGAAACCGGAAATCCCGGAAAGAGAAGAGCCGGTCACCCAAAAGTCTCCGGCGGTCTCTCCGGATCTCAAGACCCCGCAGCCCCTCCCCTCCATCGAGGATGACAGGTTGATCGCACTTCTGAAAGAACGTCTTCACCGCGATCTGATCGGCGTCATCGTTGCATCGGAAAACGGTCTTGCGCTGACCGGACAATCCGGAGAAGAAAACAGCGACGTTCTCGCGGCTGAAGGTATCGAACTTCTTCGCCAGCTTGAAGACCTCGCCTTTGCACTTGGCCAGGGAACGCCGATCGACGGATTTGTATGGCTGGAGAACAGCATTCTGTATTTTCTCAACAGACCCGGTAAAGGCGGTTTGTTCCTTTGGCTTAACGCCCATGCAAACATCGGGCGCTGTCGTCTGGTCATCCGTCAGGAGACGGGTCTTTCCCCGGGTAACGGAACATCCCGATGATCGCCCGGATTCTGGTTCTGAACGGCCCCAACCTGAATCGCCTTGGAAAAAGGGAGCCTTCCGTATATGGCCAGGTCACACTCGAAAAGATCGAAAATGGCATACGAACCCTCGCGGCGGAACTCTCCGTCGAAGTTGATTTTTTTCAGAGCAATCATGAAGGGGCCCTGATCGACCGCATCCACCTGGCAACCGACAAGGGGGTGGACGGTTTTCTCGTAAACCCGGGCGCCTTGACTCACACCAGCATCGCCTTGCGGGATGCTCTCCTGTCCGCCGGAAAACCTTTCGTGGAAGTGCATATATCCAACACATACGCGCGGGAACCCTACCGGCACGAAAGTTTCCTCAGCGATGTGTCGTCAGGGGTCCTGGTCGGATTTGGCACTTTCGGGTATCAGCTGGCCTTGCGAGGCCTGACAGAAACCATTCGGAAAAAACAAGAAGAGTCCGTCTGACCGTCCCCCTGCCGGATCGTCTGGACGGACGAAAAAATTTCATCACAGGAGCATGAATGGGAGTCCTCGTCACAAACGAATTCAGAAACGGAGCCCGGCTGGAGATGGACGGAGAACCGTACATCATCGTCGAGTTCCAGCACGTCAAGCCGGGCAAGGGGGGAGCCTTTGTCCGGACACGCCTCAAGAGCCTCAAGAACGGCAACGTCATCGACCGGACCTTCCGTTCCGGCGAGAAGTTCGACGAACCGGACATCGAAGAAAAGAACATGCAATACCTCTATGCCGAAGGTTCCGACTACGTCTTCATGGATACGGAAAACTACGAGCAGCTCTCCTTGTCAAAAGCCGAGCTGGGCGACAGGATCCTTTACCTGAAGGAACAAATGGTCGCCAATATTCTTTACTACAAGGGAAAAGCTATCGCAGTAGACCTTCCGCTCTTCGTGGAACTCCAGATCGCCGAAACAGACCCGGCCCGAAAGGGAGACATGGCCTCCGGAGGCTCCAAGCCGGCAAAGCTTGAGACCGGAGCGATCGTCAAGGTTCCGTTCCATCTTCAGGAAGGAGACATCATCAAGGTCGACACCCGAACGGGAGACTATATCGAACGCGTGAAGGCCTCCTCATGACGGTTTCCTTCCGTCTTGAACTCAGACAGGATCGGAGGTCTGTCCGGTGACAAACGAGGAAATCAGGGCTCTTCTGAATCTCTTGCAATCCACCAATGTCACCCTATTCGAGCTGGAACAGGAAGGCGTCCGCATCAAGATTCAGAAGTCCCCTCTTTCGGTTGGCGATACCCTGCGCCTTCCTTCAATACGTTCGATGGGAGGAGAGGTTCCGGATTCGGCAACAAACGTTCCTCTGCAGTCGGCACCGACGCCAAGAGCGAACACCCGAACGATCACGGCCCCGATCGTGGGAACATTTTACCGTTCTCCTTCTCCCGAAGCGGCAGCTTATGTTGAAATCGGCTCTGTCGTACAAAAAGGCCAGATCCTTTGCATCATCGAAGCCATGAAACTCATGAACGAAATCGAGTCGGAGTTTGACGGCACAGTCAAGGCCATCTTTATGGAAAACGGCCAGTCCGTCGAATACGGTATGCCGCTGATCGAGATCGAAATCGGTCCGGAAGCCTGAACCCCGTGAAAAACACGCCTCCATTCAAAAAAGTTCTGGTCGCAAACCGGGGAGAGATTGCCCTCCGGATCATCCGGGCCTGCCGGGAGATGGGGGTGCGGACTGTCGCCATTTATTCGACCGCGGATCGGGAGTCTCTCCATGTTCGCATGGCTGACGAAGCCGTCTGTGTCGGCCCTCCGGAAACCAACCTGAGCTACCGGAACATTCCCAATATCATCAGCGCGGCCGAAATCACCCAGGCGGAGGCGATCCATCCCGGATACGGATTTCTTTCGGAAAATGCCCACTTTGCAGAAATTTGCCAGTCGGCCGGGGTCGTCTTCATCGGTCCCTCCCCGGACAGTATTTCACTCATGGGCGACAAGGCCAGAGCAAAATCCCTGATGAAGGAAACCGGCGTTCCCGTTGTACCGGGGAGCGAGGGAGCGATTGTTTCCGAAGAGGAGGCAATGACCCTGTCCCGGGAAATCGGCTATCCCCTGATTATCAAGGCTTCTGCCGGAGGGGGGGGCCGGGGAATGCGGATTGTCCATCAGGAAAGCGAGTTCGACAACGCCCTCCACGCCGCCCAGACGGAAGCCTTCCAGGCGTTTGGCTCGAAGGAAGTCTACATCGAAAAGTACTTTCAGAATCCCCGCCACGTGGAGATCCAGATCCTGGCAGATACCGAGGGACGCGTCTATGCCCTGGGAGAGAGAGACTGTTCGATTCAGAGGCGCCACCAGAAACTTGTCGAAGAGTCCCCCTCGCCCGTCCTGTCATCCAGACTTCGTCAGGAAATGTCGGACGCGGCGGTCCGGGCGGCACGCGCGGCAGGATACGTCAACGCAGGAACGGTCGAATTTTTGGTCGACGACCGCAAAAACTTCTTTTTCATCGAAATGAACACCCGTATCCAGGTCGAACACCCTGTCACAGAGACGCTGTTCCAGTACGATCTTGTCAAGGCCCAGATCCGGATCGCCGCAGGTCTTCCGGTCGATCCTCCCGGAAAATCCGCCGGACATGCGATCGAGTGCCGGATCAACGCCGAAGATCCCTGGACGTTCGCCCCCTCCCCCGGGCATCTGGATCGGTTTCTTGTCCCGGGAGGACCCGGCGTCCGGATCGATACGGCCTTTTTCGAAGGCGCCACCATCCCTCCGCAGTACGACAGCCTGATCGCGAAGCTGATCGTGAACGGGCGGACACGGGAAGAAGCTCTCGACCGCATGGCGAGAGCTCTGGCCGAATTCGAGATCGAGGGGATTCGCACGACGATCCCCTTCCACATCGCCCTGATGCAGGATGAAGCATTCCGGAAAGGAACCTACTCAACCGGATTCGTCGAACACTTTCTGTCCCGGCGGCCATGGGAACGCCCCTCCTGATGGACCGAAAAAAGTCCGTCCGACGCAACTTCTTTCGCGATGGACGGGACGCCTCCGCATGAACCTCCCTTTCCCGACCCTGATGTACCTGGCCGGAACGCAGGACTTCCCTTCATCCGAACTTTTTTTCGCCCATGTGGAAAGGGTCTGCAGGGCGGGCCTGAAATGGTTTCAGTACAGGGAAAAAGCGTTGACGGACTCTCTCTTTCTCGAGATGGCGGACCGCTTGAGAGAGCTGACCAGGCAGCACGGAACTCTTCTGACAATCAATGATCGCCCCGACATCGCCCTCCTTTCCGAAGCCGACGGTGTCCATCTGGGACAGGACGATCTGCCCTCCGTCCGGGAGTTCCGCAAGCTTTTTCCGTCGGACACCTTGCACCTGGGAATCTCGACCCACAATCTTTACGAGGTCCGGCGAGCGCTTCTTCTGAAACCCGACTATCTGGGCGTGGGACCGATCTTCCCCTCATCGACGAAGGACACGGGAATCACGCCCCGGGGGATCGAAGCCATCCGGGAAACAGGCCATCTGACCTCCCTTCCGCTGGTCGCCATCGGCGGTATCACCCCGGACCGGGCCGGAGAACTCTACCAGGCCGGAAGCCACGCCCTGGCCGTCTCGGGTGCCATCACCGCCTCTGGGGATCCGCTTGCCGTCCTGGAAGCGTTTTCCCGTTCCCGGTCATCCTGACCGAGCCGGCAAAAAGGTTTTTCCCGACCGCAGGAACGCCTCGAAACTGTCCGACGGCAACGCTTCGCTGATCAGAAATCCCTGGACCACATCGCATTTCAGATTTTTCAGCATCGAAAGCTGGGTCTCTTTTTCGACCCCTTCCGCCACGACGGAAAGGTTCAGGGAGTGGGCCAGGGAGATGATCGCCGACACGATGGACAGGCTTTCGGGACGATCTCCCAGCTGCGAAACAAACGACTGGTCGATCTTGAGTGCATTGACCGGAAGGCTGGCCAGGTAGCTCAGAGACGAATAACCGGTACCGAAATCGTCGATGGAAACCGTGATCCCCCGGGAACGGATCTCTTCGAGCTTGGCAATCGTTCCCGGCACGTCGTCGAGGATCAGACTTTCCGTGATCTCGATTTCCAGAAGACCGGACCGATTTTCGGGCCCCCACACCCGGACGAGCATCTCCAGAAAGTCCCGGTGACGGAGCTGAATGGAGGATACATTCACGGATACGCGGGGGACCGGCAGGCCCTGTTCGATCCATCCGGAAAGATCGGACAGGGCTTTTTGGACCACCCATTCCCCGACCTCCAGGATCAATCCCGTTTCCTCCAGCGCCGGAATGAACCGGGAGGGAAAAACGATTCCCCACTCGGGATCCTTCCAGCGAATCAACGCTTCGACCCCTTCGAGCGTTCCAGTCGAAAGATGCACTTTCGGCTGGTAATACAGGACAAACTCGCCGTTTCGAAGGGCCCTGAGAAGCCGGGATTCCAGGGATAACCGTTCACGGACCAGATCATTCATTCCACGCGTGTAAAACCGGAATGTCTCTCCGTCCTTCTGGGCGTTGGAAAGAGCCGTCGTCGCGGAGCTCAGAAGCGTTTCCGCATCCCGGCCATCCTCCGGGCTCAGGGAAATCCCCATGCGCGTCAGGACCCGGACATCCTGGCCGGAAATGGAGAACGGATCCGAAAGCCTGGGGATCAGGCGGTCCTGAAGAAAATGGACGACATCCTCCACCGACGGGAAAATATTCGCGCTGATCGCAAAAAGGTTGTCCCCGATCCGCCCGACCCGGTTGGCATTCAGAACGAGACCGGAAAGCCGGGAAGCATACAGTGCGATCATCTCATCGCCGGCCCCTCTGCCAAGGGTGTCGTATATGAACTGCATCCGTTCGATCGACAAGACCACGACAGCGGTCAGGGGAGAGAGATCTTCCGGCAAATCCAGGGACTGACGGAGCCGGTCAAGAAAAAGGGCCCGGTTCGCAAGACCGGTCACGTTGTCGTGGTAGGCAAGGTAATCGAGTTTTTCCCGCTTTTCAATCGCTTCCAGGGCGAAGGACAGATTGTCCGCAAGTTCCCGGAGAAGTTCCCTCTCCGCCGAATCGAAAGTGCGCTGGTCGTCGGAATGAAAAACCAGGGCGCCGTTTTCCGACTCACCCAAGCGGATGGAAAAAGCGGCCACCACGTGAACGCCTGGCTCTTCCGGAAGGATCGGGTCCCCGGAAACGAGAGGGATGGAAAAGACGGCGTCCCGCTTTTCTCGAAGAGTCCTGACAATCTCGGAATCTTTTTCCAGGAAACGGTCTGTCCAGCTCCCGCTTTTCGGGATCTCCGCATTTTTCGCCTGCCAGGCGACGGCCCGGCACATACCGGTCGAAGGATGGAGTCCCGCGATCCAGACGGCCGGAAAATTGCCGTCCTCGATCGAAAGGCGGCAAAATTCCCGATACAGGTCTTCCCGTTCCCGTATGCGGACAATGACCGCATTGATGCCGCTCAGAAGCCTCAGGCTCCGGTTGATGCGGACAATGCGCAGCTCCTGTTCGTGGTGGCTGGTGATGTCGATGGACACCCCGGCAACGCGGGAAGGTTCTTCGTCCGTCCCCGGTATCGCAAACCGGTTGGCGAGCCAATACCGCGTAACGCCGTTCATCCGGGTCACCTCGACCGTCTGGATCGAATGGCCCGTCGACAGGACCCTCCGGTCATTCCCCCACAGGCCCTCGCAAATGTCCGGTTCCCAGATTTCCGAAATGTGCTTCCCCAGAACCTCTTCCGGTCTTTTGGAAAAGGTCCGGAACCAGAAGTCGTTGACGTACTGGTAACGGCCGTCTGCCTCCCGGATATAGGCGACGCCAGCAAAGTTCTGCATGAAGGCGGAAAAGCGGGATTCGCTTTCCCGGAGGGCTTCTTCCGCCTTTTTCAGAAGCTTTTTCTTCCGGGCATTGGCGATGGCCTGGACGACGGCCAGTCCGAGCCGGTCCTGGTGCTCCTTCAGGATGTAGTCGGTGGCGCCGTCCCGCATCGCTTCGATCGCCCGTTCCTCGCCGATCGTCCCGGACACGAAGATGAAGGGAGTGTCCGGAAGTTCCTGTCGGGTGATGGCCAGAGCCTTGAGACCGTTGAAATTGGTGGGAAGGGTGTAGTCGGACAGGATGACGTCGGGCAGAAAGGAATGAAGGGCGTTGTTGAAATCCGCCTCCTCCGCCACCACAAGCGTCTCCACAGACAGGCCGGCCCGGGAAAGCTCCCGGACCTCGATCTCGACGTCCTCCGGAACATCTTCCAGAAACAGAACCCGCACCTTCCGGTCGGAAAAATCGTCAAAAATCATCCCGTCTCCTTTGGTTCATGGCATAGGACGAAGAAGCGGTTCCTCCGGAATCTCCCGAAAACGCCTTCATTGTTCCGGAACCCGGTTGGTCAGGATCCAGTAGAACCCGATCCCGGACACCGTCTTCACGAACTCCTCAAACTCGACCGGCTTCACGATGTAACTGTTGACACCCAGGCGATAGGCCTCCACCAGATCCCGTTCCTCGTTCGACGAGGTCAGCATGACCACGGGGATCTGCTTCAGATTCTCGTCGGCCTTGATTCTCCGCAAAACCTGAATCCCGTCGAGTTTCGGGAGCTTGAAATCGAGCAAGATCAGACGCGGAGGACGGTCCGGTTGATCCGGGAACTTCGCCTTCCCATAGAGATAATCCAGCGCCGCTTCCCCGTCCTGCACCCAGGTGACCTTGTTGATGAAATGGTGTTTCTGGAGCGCTCTCCGGGTCAGTTCCGCATCGTCCGGACTGTCCTCGACCAGAAGGATTTCGACAGTTTCGACACCCTCGCCCATCCTGTTTCTCCTTGTCCTTTCACCTATTTTCCCATCAAGTCACCCAACTGGTAAATCCCGATCAAACAGGCGGCCCGGTTCGCTTCGGGAGGGAAAAATGAAAAGTGGCTCCTTCTCCCGGCACGCTCTCTCCCCAGACCTGTCCGCCGTGCCGGGAAATTACCCGCTGGACAATGGCGAGACCGACGCCCGTTCCCGGAAATTCCGCCTGGGAGTGCAGACGCTGAAACACCTTGAAAAGCTTTTCGTAATACTGCATGTCGAACCCGACACCGTTGTCCCGGACGGTGTACACGATTTCCTCCGACTCCGTGGTCCCGTCGACATGAACGGACGGCTTGTCCGATTTCCCCGAAAACTTGACCGCATTCGACAGAAGGTTCGTCCAGACCTGGGTCAGGAGAGTCCTGTCTCCCCAGGCCGGGGGAAGATCGGACGTGAAGACCTCGACGGCCGTCTCATTCTCCCTTGCCGACAGAATCCCGGAAAGGATCTCCCGGACCAGTTCGTTCATGTCCACAAGAGTCCAGGAAAACGCTTTCTTTCCCATCCGGGAAAAAGCCAGAAGGTCGTCGATCAGGTTGGACATTTTCCGGGTATTGTTCCGGATCACCCCGATCACCCTCTCCCCTTCGGCGTCCAGCTTTCCCGCATAGTCATCTTCGAGAATGCGGGAAAACCCGTCGATGGCCCGGAGAGGGGCCCGCAGGTCATGGGAAACGGAATAAGAGAAGCCCTCGAGTTCTCCGTTCGTGACTTCCAGCTGGATATTCCTCTCCAACAGCGTCCGGTTGAGATCCAGGATCTTCTCCTCGTCTCCCAGCTTTTCCGTCATGTCCAGGAGAACCCCGCGCGTGGAGAGAAATTTTCCCGAGACATCCCGGAGCACGCTGGCGTTCAGCAACACCGGAAGGAGGGATCCGTCCTTCCGGACGAACCGGAGCCGGAGATCCCGCACCGGTTCTCCCCGCAGCATGCCCTGGAAGACTTCCCGATAACGGGACTGGTCTTCCGGGCAAACCAGGTCGAAAATGCTCTTTACCCCCTCGATTTCCTCCCGCCGGTAACCGAGCCACTCCAGTTCCGTTTCGTTGATTCGCAGGAAGGTCCCATTCTCGTCGACCGAATGGTAGCCGCACGGTGCGTAATCGTAGAGGTCCCGGATTTCGTCTCCGTATTGCCGGGCTTTCTGTTCCGCACGCAGTCGCCGGTCGATCTCGCGGGACAAAAAGACGGCGGAAAATCCGATCATCAGAACGCTGACGGCCAAACCGCTTCCGACGAAGGGGAGAATCTTTTTCTTCGCCTTGAAAAACTGGAGGGAACGCCGTCTGAGCCTCCGATATTCGGACGACTTCATGGACTGTGTCACCTGCCGAATCCGGTCCATCACGTTTTTTCCCCTGAGCATGACCGTCTGGAGAGCCTCCCGATTTTGAGGAAGCGTCCCTCTTCCGAGAGCCACCCCGTTCTCCAGAAGGAACAAACGTTGTTCGACCAGTTTTCCGAGCTTGTCGACACGCGCTTTTTGCTCCGGCCGGTCGGACACGAGATTCGACAAGTCCCGGACATGCCCCTCAACCCGCGTCACCGCCGCCTCGTACGGGGAGAGGAAGGACGGCATGCGTGTGATGAGATATCCCCTCTCTCCTGTTTCGGCATCCTGGAGTTCGGAAAACAGTCGGTCGACCGAGGTCAGGACCATCCAGGAGTGCTCGACCCTGTCGGATTCCTGCAAGAATGATTCAAGAAAGTGAAGAGAGACGACCCCCATCCAGAACAGGATGCCGATCGCGAGAAGAATCATCAAAAGAGAAAGACGGCGGATGTTCAACAAAAAGGAGGTCATCGTCGAAAACACCGCCCGGCCGACCGTCCTCCGGAAAAAAGCCTCTGGAAGAAAGGCTCTACCAAAAAGAAAAGAGATAAGTCGGACTTCAACCCGGGCGCCCTCCACTCTCTGACCTATCCGGTGAATCAGAACGATCCCGGGAACCCTCCAGGCCAGCCTTCAGGGACCGGGAGGTTCCATTTCTCCACTGGGATCACAGTATTTTCTCAGTATTTTTTAAGATTACCCGAATATTCTGGCGAGTCAATTCTTTTCTCATTCCGGATCCGAAATTTTCTCCTGTGTTCCCGATCATTAAAAATGGGCAACAAACCGAAAAGTCCTTGTCGGGTGCGGTGAATTCAGGCATTCCCTTGAAAAATCCGCAAGGGAAGTTCATCCCTGATTTTCCTCCCGATAAAATTCATATTTTTCAATAATTTTATATTTTAATTTTATTATTAATTTAATTTATCAAAAATAATGCTTGACGTACGTCACAATGGTGCTACTATTACACCATGAAAAGGTTCACGCTGCGTCTGGATGAAAACATCTACTGGCGAGTAAGGGTGCTGGCCCGAAAGCACAAGCGCTCCCTGAACAACGAGATTTGCTTCCTCCTGCAAGAGGTCCTGCAATCCAGCGAAGCGATCCTCGTCGAACAACCCCAACGGAAGGAGAAGCAGAATGCCGAATGAGAAACCTTAAAACTTTTTCAATAAGAAACTTCATGAACATATTTATTGATTGTTAATGAAAAGCAGATCTGTCCCGCCAGGCTCTCAAGACCGGAGAAGCGGAGTCTGGTTCAAGCGGGGAGACGGGCTTTGAGGACGAAAACGACAGAACCCCGGAAGGAGAAATCGCGATGATCACCAAAAAAACCCTGCTGCAGATATCCCGGTCGGTCGAGGAATATTACGAGATGCTGGCGCATCTCCAGCAGAACAACGACCAGATGTCCGAATTGCAGCGCCGTGGCGTCGAAATCACGACCCAGCGGCTGGAAGTCGTCAAGGGACTGGAAGATACCCATTCCCTGCTGGCGGAAATCAAGACGCGCCAGCAGGCCATGGTCACCAAGGAGCGGGAACTCGCAGCCCTTGAGCAATCCATCATGGACCGTGTCCGGATGATTTCGGACGACACGAAGGCCATTCTGGCCAAGTTGTCCGAAGGTCTGGAAGAATAGGAGACACTCTCATGAACTTTTTTTCATCGGACAAATTCGATCCGGAAAAACTTCTCCCGCCTCTTCCTCCGGAAGAGTCTTCCTTCTCTTCGGAGGCCAAGGCCCGGGAAATCGGAGAAAAGGACGGAAAGGAGCGCATTCCGGAAATTACCGCCTACGCTCCTTCCCAGTTTGAACTCGGACTGCTTTCCTATGGCGAGCAGAGAGTCAACCGGGTTGTGGAAAGCGCCCAGGAGTCCAGGGCCAGAATCAATAAGTCACTCCAGCCGATCATTTCGAGGCTCTCCAACATCAACACCCGCTGGCGCAACGTCCGGGACCGTGTAGAAGACCGGAAAAAGCAGCTCGACCGGGATTTCATCGTTCCCCTGAACAAGATTTTTCACTGGGGGATCATCATTTTTCTGGGGTTTGGCGAGTTTCCGCTGAACGCCATCGTTTTCCGGATGTTCGGCGAACCGGAACTGATGACCTACATCATGAGTTCGACTTTGGCCGTCACAATTCCTCTCCTGGCCATGTACAGCGGCATTCAGCTCCGGCACGGCGTGCCAAGGCTCGCCGGAAACATCATCGTCGGCGGCCTGATGCCGGTCTCCATCGGAGGAGCCCTCGGAGCCGTGACTTACGTCCGCTCCGTCTACCTCGAAACCGGCGGACATATCCAGAACGCCATGGGGTCGGATCCGAAAGCCCTGGGGTATTCGATTTTCGCCTTGAATCTCCTGGTCTTCTCGGCCGCTCTGGTCACTTCGTACATGTCGCACGACCCCGACGAGAAGCTCGACCATCTTCGCCGCTCCATCATCACGCTGGAGCAAAAACGGAAACCCCTTCTGGTTACATATTCGGAAACGGCAAGCCGCTTGAACGCCGTTCTCCGGGTGGCTTCGGCCCGCATCGAAGCGGAGCGTGCCCGGACGCTATCCCTGATTTATCTGTATCGACAGGCCAACTCCAATGCCAGAAGCCCCAATCCGGTCCCTCTTGTCTTCAACCGACCGCCGGAGTTTCCGCAGGCCAAACTCTGGGACGCAGTCACCGAGAATCCTGACGATATCTGACGATTAGAGGAGACATTTCCATGCAAAAACACAGCCTGATTCTCTGGCCGACACTGCTCGTGTCTCTGTTTCTGGCAGCCTGCAGTCATCACGACAAGGGAGCAAAGGCCACGGCCGCCGGCAATTCCGGAGCCTCCAAGTCCGCCGTCGCACCGGAAATCCATCACCACAAGACGGTTCTGATCCTGCTGGACAAAACCGCGAGCGTCAAGGACCAGAACACGGTCTTTTCCGAAGCGATCCGGAAAATCGTGGATTCCCTGGGTGCAGGAGACAAATTCCGGTTGGCGCTGATCACCGGAGAATCGGATGCCGATTTCGACTTCGTGGCATCGCTCGACCTGCCGAAACCTCCCCCCTATAATCCGCTGGAAACGAACGAGGCGGTCTACAAGGATACCCTCGCCCAGCAACAGGATGATCGCAAGAAAAAAGTCTCCGAACTGTTCCAGAAGGTCGACGCCGCCCTCAAGGCAAAACCCACGGCCCAGAGCACGGATCTGTTCGGTGCGATCTACGCGTCCAGCCTGTTCTTCGACAGAGTCAAAGACCAAAAGATCCTGGTCATCCTCTCCGACATGATCGAGGAAGACGCAAACTGGCGATTCAATCACGTGCGCTGGAATGACCATCTCCGAAGCGTCATCCTGACCCATGAAAAAAAGCTTGGCCTGATTCCGGACATGAAAGGGATTTGCGTGTACGTCGTCGGAGCCAAGGCTCCGTCCCTGGAGATGCTCCAGAACATCCGATTTTTCTGGACGCAGTACTTTCTGCAGGCTCATGCCGGGTTTTCTCCTGACCGGTATGCCCACACCATGCTCTACTGGCCTCCTCCCTCCAGTTGCTCCGACGCATCCGGGAGGAACATCTGACGATGAAACGGATTCTTGAACGATTCTTCCGCCTGTTCCGGTTCCGGCGGAAAGAAGACAATGGCGCCGGTCCGCCCGTCCGCATACCCGACGACGACCCGTCCATCGACGACAAGGTCCTGAAAACAATTGCCAACTTGAGCGGTCCACGCAGGGCGACCTATTCCCGAAACGGTCGGGCACCCCGTGTTTTTGACAAGCGATGAACCCATCGCTTCCGGGCCGGATGCCCGGAAGCCGGATCCCGGACAAGTCCGGTCCTGTCTTTCCAAGGAGATTCCTGATGAGTTCCAGCACTCGTTACCGGGTCCTGGACCCGTATAACGATGATATCAGCTACACCTTCGATACGACGGAGGAAGCCAAGCTGTACATCGAAAAGTCCTATCCGGCCCTCCGGAAAAATCTGGCGTACGTGTTTCAGATGGAAGAAGTGCAGGCACAGCAGATCTTCACCCAAAAAACCCTTCTGGACATCCTGAAGATTCTGAAGTCTTCCGGATACCATATCGAGCCGCTCCAGACCGAAAAAATCGACGAAAGACTGGGTGCGGAGGATATTGAAAAATTTCGTGAATTTTTTAGCAGCCGCTTCCGTTTTTTCCGTGAAAAAAAATAAAAAAGGCAACGGAAAAGCGGAAAGGCTGAACCTTGAGAATCGTCCCTCTTCACCGGGAAGGAGATTCGTGGACCCGGAGAGGGATGGCAGGAAGAAGATTCCGAAGGATATCCGGGTTGAGGGACGTGGCCAGAGGCCAGTCGTCTCCGACAGGTCGGCGCACCAGGTGGAGGCAGGAAGCAGAAAAAGGTTTCAGCGCGCGCAAGGCGCACAGGATCTGGGAAAGACATCCGAGATGGGGGTGGCTGACCAGGTGAATCCGGCAATGAATGAGGTCTTCGGGATGAAAGGCTGACAGGATTCCATGTCCTCCCTCGAAAAACGGGGACAAAACCCCCCCCGCCCCTTCCACCACCAACGCATGCCGAAGTGCAAGAAAACGGATTTTTTCCCGAATGGCCTGAGGGTCGATCGATGTCCCCGCCCGGTTCGCGGCCGTCATCGGATCGATCGGCTCTCCAAAGGCATACATCCATGTCAAGAGATGTCCGGGCAAGCCGGACATCTCTTGACAACGGGACGGATCGCTGTCCGGATCCTCTCCCCGCCCCCCCGTCAGAACCGGTTTCAGATACGCCGGAACCTTTTCCTGCGCGCGCAATTCCCTGAGCAGAACCGCGCTGACAATCGTCTTTCCGACGTGCGTGTCCGTCCCCAGAACCAGATCGAATCCGGGAAATTCGAGAAGCCCTTCCTTTCGGGAATTCGTTGCTATTCCTCCCGCTCGAGCGCGATGGAGAGAGGAATCGGATTGGTCAGGCACCAGACAGCCGGACATTGTTCCCGGGATTGCTCTTCAATTTTCTGAAGAACGACTTCCGATGAAGGGCTCGATACCGACAACCGGATGCGCACTCCGTCCGTCAGCGGATTATGACTGATGCCCAGGGGACGGGTCATGTCGACAACATTTTCCACCCGGATCCGGAGGCGCCGGATCTCGACACCTTGCTGGGCCGCGACCATCATGAAGGTTCCCGCGAAACAGGACGCCATTCCGAACAGGCAATACTGCAGGGGACCCGGCGCCAGTCCTTCGCCCCCCATGGCGCGGGGGTTGTCCATTTCCAGAGCCAGCTTCCCGCCTTCGAAGGCCAGATCCGCATGAAACTGCGGGCCTGCTCCTTTCGTATTCCATTCCCCTTCCAGCACGTTCTCCTTGCGAGCCTTTCCGGGCTCCGCGCGAAAAAGCGCGATGGTCTTTTCCAGCGCCTCCAGATTGACATGATTCATCAGACATCTCCTTGTTGCGACACATTCATCAGGACCCGGACAATTTGCGCCTGCTCCGCCTCCGTGAGCTCCGGAAAAACAGGTAACGACAGAACAGAAGCCGAAAGCCGGTCGGTGACGTCCAGTCCTGTCCCGGAAGAAGGATGGAAGGCCATCTGCCGGTGCTGCGGTACAGGATAATAGATTTCGGTTCCGATGCCCGCCTCGGACAGAGCCTTTTTGACTCTGTCGCGCTTGTCCGGCCGCCGAAAGGCGATCGTATACTGGTGATACACGGAATCGCCTCCTTCGCGCCACCGGGGAATCCGGAAGACGTCCTGACCGGAAAAGGCTTCCGTATAACGCTTTGCGAGAATGCAACGACGGTCGTTCCATCCGCGCAAAAAGTCGAGCTTGGCTTCGAGAATGGCCGCCTGAATGGCGTCCAGTCGGGAATTGTATCCCAGCTCTTCGTGGATGTAACGTTGTCGGCTCCCATGAACACGCAGGCTCCGGATGCGGTCCGCCACCCGGCCATCCTCCGTTGTCACCAGACCGCCATCTCCCCCACCGCCAAGGTTTTTTGTGGGAAAGAAAGAATAAGCAGCTCCTCTGCTGAGTGCTCCGGCGCTTTTTCCGTTTTGCCTCGCTCCGATGGACTGGCAGGCATCCTCGACGATCCAGAGCCCACGGGACGCGGCCCACTCCGCAAGAGGTGCCATATCCGCCATCTGTCCATAGAGGTGAACCACAACCACTCCCCGGACAGGAAAGTTTCCTTCCCGGGTCCGGAAAACGCCGTCCGATCCGCGGACGCATTGTGACAGAAGCGCATTTTCAAGCGTTTCAGGAGAAACCACATAGAGATTTTCATCCACATCCGCCCAGACCGGATGTCCTCCGGCCAGACAGATGGAGCTCGCCGAAGCATAGAATGTAAAGGAAGGAACGAGGACCGCGTCCCCGGGCAAGAGTCCGGCCGCCTTCAGGAGAAGGATCAGGGCATCCGTTCCCGAGGCCACTCCCACCGCCTGGCTCGCTCCGAGAAAGTCGGCAATCTTTTTTTCGAAACGGGAGACGGTCTCCCCCAGAATGAATTGTTGGGAAGAAAGGACCGAAAGAACGGCCTTGTTGACCTGGTCACCCACCTGTCCATACTGCCGGGTCAGATCAAAAAACGGGATGGAGGACACGGGACTCCTTTCTGGGATCAGGATAGACGGTGGAGCATCAGGGCCCCCATGGCGCCGGATTGTCTCCGGGCGTGTTCTCTCCGGGGAAGAGGCGGGATCCGGAGGATCAGTCCCACCGGCAGGTGGTTCGGATCTTTGATCAAAGAACGGTTGGCGTTCAGAATCGCCTGCCAAAACTGAGGGTCCCCGTAAATCCGGCTCTTTGCCGAAATGATCTGGAGGGTATCCCCGTCCTGAACCCGGTAAAGGCTGGCATGGCCGTGATGCGGATGCATCCGTCCCCACTGGCGGCGAGCCATATGCAGATCCTTCTCAAAAGACCGGTCCTGTTTCCCGAAACGGCTCAGATAGAAACGGACGCGGCGGGATTTCATCGGGTGGATCAGAGCCGATTCGCGCAGATGTATGCGGGCCCTCTCCCGAAGCCTTGTGGCGGTATCCGGACCAGAAAGCCCTGCCGACTGGAGGATTTTGACGGTCTCGGGATCGGGGTGCCCTTTCGCCACAAAGCTGGAAAGCCGCCATTCGATCTTTCCCATGTGGGACAGGACGGTGGCATCCTTCGGCATTTCGACCAGAGCCATGGACTCTTCCCGGAAGGCGCGCCTCAAGTCTCCCATCTTGAAGTAACACCAGCCGAGGCTGTCCCGATAGGACGGGTTCTGCGGATCGAAAGTCAGTGCGCGAAGGATCAGATAGCGCGCTTTCACGAGATTCCCGTTTTCGACGACATCCGTGTAGCCAAGGTAGTTGAGAGCATCCGGAAAACGCGGATCCAGCTGAATGGCCCTCTTCAGGGCGGCCCGGACGCGGGGGAGATACTTTCGATGGTTCCACTGATCGAGAAGAACGGCCTGGTTGAAAACAAGAAGCGCGTTTCCGGGTTTGAGGACCATCGCCCGATGCAGGGCGGCCATGGCCTGGCGATACTTCTTCCAGTCTTCGTAAGTGAGGGAGAGCGAAAAGTCGATCTGCCATTTTCCGGGAGCCAGACGGTGGGCTTTCCGGAGATAAAACACGGCTTTCTCGGGATTGCCGAGTTTCCGGTAAAGGTCGCCCATCGAAAAATATCCCTGATAGCTTCCCGGAAATTTCCGGATCATGAGCCGGTAGTTCGAGATGGCCCGGTTGAAGTGCAGGGACCGTTCATAGACGCTCCCCAGAAAGGCCAGAAGCCTGAGATTGCCAGGGTTTTTCCGGATGATGGCCTGGATCTCGTCAATGGCCGGCCCGAAACGATTCTGTTCGACAAGAAGAGAGGAAAGAATCAGTCGGAAACGATCATTCGCGGGATGTTCTTCGATGATTTCCCCCAGAAAGGAAATCGCCTTGTTGATTTTGTTTTCCGCCAGATAAACTTTCAGAAGCTTGGCTTCCACTTCGGGATTTCCGGGCTGGATCCGGTTCAGAATATGTCGGTAGCGACCCTCGGCATCCTTCCATTTTCCATCCTGGGCATCCATGTCCGCCAGAGATTCCCATCCGGGTTCGAAAGCAGGGTTACGCTTGATTGAAAGGGCAAAGTACTTTCGGGCATCGGCATACTGGTGCAGACGGGTATATTCGAATCCCAAATAGAAAGGCAGATAGGTTGACGTCGGGTCCCGATCGATCCCGGCAGCCAGCGTCCGGAGACCTTCCGGAGTCTGGCCTGTCCGCGCATACAGGTCGAACAGGGCAACATACGCATCTTCCCTCAACGGATCGAGGGCGATGACGCGGTCGAGATAGATAGGGATGATTTCCTTCAGACGACGGACCCTTTCCGCCTTGTCCGGCGCCGAAAGGGCCAGCTGGCGTTTCACCCTGGCCAGTTCCATCCAGGGCTTCAGGCGACCAGGATGGGCCTGCGTGAGATCATCCAGCGTCCGCAACGCCGAACCGTATTGCCCTATCTGCTCCTCGAGACGGGATTTCATAAGCGACAGGTCGATCGACCCGGGGCGATACTTCAGGGCCTTGTCCACCTCATCCAGGGCAAGGTAAGGGTTATCCATCCCTTCGGCTATGTCCGCCTGAAGCTGATGGTAGTAAGACTGCCAGGGACGGGGGGGATCGACCGGAGCCAGCTTGGCCGATGAAATGCGCGTCACCTGTCTGTCCGGAACGGGAGAAATCGCATGGGACTGAAAACATCCTCCCAGTCCGATGAAAAGCAGGAATAACGCCCATCGACTGGCATTGGCGACACGATAGGAATCCGGAATCAACGGCACTCCTTTTCAGATAAGAGGGAATCCGGAGGAGAAAGGGTCTTGACCGGGCTCATCCGCACCCGCACATGGGGAAACTCCCCGGTGGCGATTTCCGGATCCATCAGTCGTCTTTCCTTGGAGGTCGACAGGGACTGGCAACGGACGTGCGCCGACGAATACGCCAGAACGGCAATCTTCCAACCACGTCGGACGCCGCCGGCAAGTCTGTCCGGCCATAATACGTCCATCGAAGCTTTCCGGTAAAAGGATCCAAAATCCGTCCGGGCATAAAGAAGGCCATGGCGAAGCTCAATGAATGGAACCTCCTTGCGGATCGGGAACGGTGTTCCCAGGTGCATCCGCAAGTACTGGTTCCGGTCGAACGGATGTCCTCCGAAGTCGAAAGCGATGAACAGCTTTCCGGGACCGTTCTCCGAAACCCGATACTTCAGTATCTCCTGTTCATCCGGAGAAGGCCAGAAAAAACCTTTGTGACCGCCACAGTCAAAATATCCGGAGAGCGGGGACAGGACCGCTCTGTGCCCTTCGTTCAGTGATATGTGAAAACCGCCCAGCGTTTTTCCGGGGAGAAAGGTCACGGACCGGACGGGACCGGAAGAACACAAAACAGGCAGGGTCACAGCAGGCAACAGGTATAGGATGAGAAAGGAATTGGGCTCGCTGGCCGATCCCATAACGGAACGCATCGCACCTCCCCTTCCTGTGCCATACAATTTTCATCTTTTTAGTGTAATAAACCTTTGAAGGGAATTCAAACAAGACCGGAGCCCGCCAGAACGGTCTTATATCGAAAGCCGTAGGGTCCGGAAAGAGTCCGATGCGCTTCGGATCAGGCCAATTCGGCGGGCTTTTGAATCCGTCCCCGGAGGAATCGAGAACATCGGACGGACTCATGCTCCCGCGTCGAACCGGGAGGCGACTTCTGAAACAGCCCTCCGCTCATATGGAGAACCCCGGCTTTTTCGTCCGGCGTCAAAATCCCCCCTTCTCCAGTCAAACACTCTTTCCGATTTTCAGAAAAATCCGGACCGGTCGTTCCTTCGGACGGATTCAGTCTGGACGGACAGCATTTCCTTCGCCCGAACGCCGGGATTCGATTCCGATCAGGTGAAGGAGCGGGGATGGCCATACCCGTCCTCCTGTCAGATTGGACAAAGTCCAGACTCCCGAGAGGATTACGGACCATCCCCGGGAGGCCCCCCTCTCCAGGAGCCCCCCCTTTCCCGGCAAAAGCCCGAAAACCATTTCCGAAACCCGGTCCACTGTTTCCCAGTCAGCGACATTCTCACAAACGATCTGAATCGCTTCGTTCTGGAGAGACAGAATCCACAAATCCGCAATCTCGGAGGCCGACCGGATCTCCGGGATGACCTTTCCGGAGGAAATGCGGGAAGGGGCACCGCGGATCTCTTCGTCCTCTTCGACAAAAAAAGTGTTTCCGAAAAACCGCTGAAAAAAAGACAGGAGCAGACGTACCGCCGGACTCCCGATTTTCTCCATGGTCTCTCCCGGCACCGTTTCCCATCCCCGTCGGCGGAGCTCGTCATCCAGTTCGGCCAATCGGTTTTTATCCGCGAAGGTGAACGCCCGGGCTTCCGAAAACCCTCGCGCAAGCAGACGGTTGACAACACCTCCGGGCCCTTCGCGGGCAATCACGGGATACAGCTCCAGCATGCGCGAGAAATCGGAAGCCATCTGGATTGTGGCCGGATCCGTCTTTCTGCCGGCAACGATTTCAAGTCCGAGGAGCGTCCGGGGGGGCAGTCCGATGGGACGCAGCCGAAAAAGACGGCTGGAATAAAGCACTCCACTGGCCAACTGGGTCACGGTCAAGGTGTCCAGAGAGATTCCGACGGCGGCCTCCGGGGACACAACCTCCTCAAGCCGGCTTATGACCTCGCGCTTCTCCTCGGGATCGTCCGGGTTCATCTCGACGATCATGTTGCAACCGGAAAGATCGGTGTATTGGGTCGTCCCCGAAAGGAGAGAGAGGATCGAATCCCGGGCCAGTGCCGTGATCTGTCCCGCATGCACCTCTCGGGAGAGTTCGTTCCGGACGTTATCGAGTTGATCTTCGAGAGAAGTAAATTCCTTTTCGAACCAAACGACGGGATACCCCCGGGCGAGGACCCAATGGACCAAGGGCGCGCTGTAGCGGTTCGCTCCGATGATACCCAGTTTCTGGACAGGTGCTCTCATGGACGAGTCATGTCGAAGAACGAAGACTCCGGAACAGGAAGAAACAATCCACCGAAAAAAGGACCGGAGCGACGACAAAAGCCACCAGATCCATAATGAATCGCATTCTCCGGGCCTTGGCCATGACCACATCCTCCGGAGCCTGTAACACAACAAACCAGGCATGGGTGGAAAGACCCTGAAGATCGCTCATGAGGGCCGAGCCGAACATGTATCGGTCCCCTTTCACCGAATCCTTGAAACCGCCGGACTCCCCGCGGTGAAAACGGGCGAGAACATGCCCAAGTCCGATCCGGTCCATTTTTTCTCCGACGAGAAGAGCGTTGGAGCTGGCAAGAATATGCCCGCCGGAGGAAGCGACGTAGGACAATCCCGGCGCCCCCTGCTTTCTCGGCGTAAAAAGATAAGGATCGATGACTCCCGACAGGTTTTCCACGCCGACAAGATAACCCGATGGCCGGTCGACGGACGTCTGATCGGGCTTCAGGATCGGAACGGCGATCAGAAGGATGGAGACACGGTTTTTCTGGTTGTAGATCGGTGACGAAAACAGGGCGGGACCGCCGTTTTTCCGAAGACGTGACAGAAGTCCGAGAGCTTCTTTTTCATAGGGCTCGAGATTCCGGTAATCGTATCTCCCCAAAGATTTTCCTCCCGCATCGTAAACCTCCCAACCCGCGAAATGCTCGAGGGAACCCGATGCGGAAAGTGTTCCGATGGTTTTGCGAATCTTCTCGGAAGAGCCCAGAATGACGGGGTTCGACAAGGATTTGCCCAACAGGATGACATCCCGGATATCCTGCACCATGACCCGGCTGATGCCTGACGCCATGTCCCGGGCAGATTTGGGAAGCGGATTTCGGGTGACATAATAGGTGGCCATGACCTCCCGGTAATAGAGAACGACCATAATGGAGCTCGGAATGATCATCATCAGAAAGATCACCAGACCCACATTCCATCGCCAGGCCCGGGAACGCCCGCCTGAAGCTCCCGGACCCGGTTCTTCCGACCGGATATGGGCCGCCCGGATATCGTCTGCCGATTCGCTCATGAGTCCATCCTTTCCACTGAAAAGTCCGCCGCTTTCCTGTATGCGGATATGGGTCGACTTTTCACCACTGTTCCTTGTGGACCCGTTCTTCGGGATATCCTGCCTCCCGAAAGAAAGTCTCCGACTGTCCAACCATTTCAGGGGGGCCGCAAATGTAGATGTCAGCCCCGTCCGCTTCGCGCACAAGTTCGGGAAGAAGCCGGGTGATTCGACCGGAAAGCCCTTTCCGGAAATTGGGCACGGGACTCTCCTCCGGCATTGCCTTCTCGCTCCGGGAAAGGGCGGTCACGAGCTCAAAGCCCGAGCGTACAAGGGCATAGTCCGTCAGCTCCTTTTCGAAGATGAAATCCGAGGGACTTCGATAACCGTAATAAAGACTGACCGGGACCTTCCGGTCCTCCATCAGGATTGTCCGGATCATGCCGCGAAGTGGCGCGATCCCCGAACCTGATGCAACGAAGAGATATCGTTCGGGGGGCGGCTCGTCGGACGGTCGAAGAATGAAGGATCCGTAGGGACCGTCGATGTTGATGGTGTCGCCGGGACGGCATTCATGAATCCGGTTGGAAAAGAATCCCCCGTCCCCCACACGCGTGATCGTGAGCTCGAGAAATCCCTTTTCCAGATCCCTTGGAGACGACGCCACGGAATAGGCTCTCCGGACAGGGCGCCCCTTGGTGTTTAAAAAACCGGGAATGGACGCCATGACAAACTGGCCGGCGCGAAAGGAAAAGGGCGACTGCTCCGGCAAGGCCAGCCGAAACGTGCAAACCCTTGGTGTTTCCTGGATAATGTCGGTCAGAGTGGTGGGCAGGACTTCACGGACAGCCATGGCTCATTATCCCCCTGCCTGTCCGACGTGTCAAACTTCTGTCGAGTCTTTAACTCCCCAACTTCAAGGAAAATCCGACTTTTCTCGCCCGGCTCAGGACCCAGGAAAAAAGAGCCAGTCCCCCGGCAACATAGATGCCGTCTTCCAGAACGGCCAGAAAAAAGTGTTCCCATGAAAATCCCTGCCCGGCGAGAACCTGTCGCATACCTTCGAACACGTGCGAGGCCGGGACGAAAAAGGCGACCTGGCGGAAGCCCTGCGGAAGGACGGAGACCGGGTTGAAAACGGCACTGACCGGCTGAAACAGGAAGATGACACCCCATGCCAGCACCTCCGCTTCCTGGCCGAAGCGGAGGATCAGTGCGGTCGTCATGATTCCCAGTGCCCACCCCATGACGACGAGACAAAAAACAAACGGGACCAGTGCGATTCCAATATTGAACAGGGAGTACGAAAAAAGCAGGTAGGCCAGCAAAATGGCCGTTCCCGAAGACAGCGTGATCTTCAGGAGCCCGGTGACCATGGCGCCGGCGATAATATGATAGGGTGTCACCGGAGCAACCATAAGATTGTAAAGATTGCGAGACCAGATTTCCTCCAGAAAAACGACAGAGATCCCCTGTTGGGATCGGTACAGCATGTCCCAGAGAAGAAGGCCGCCCAGGAGGGCTTGTGCCGCTCCCGTTCCCGGAAGGATCCCCTGACGGAGGTAAAGCGTCAGAAACCCCCACACCAGAAGGTCCAGCAATGGCCAGTAAAAAATTTCCATCCATCTCGGCACGCTTCTTCGATAGAGAAAAAACTGCCGGAGAAGGATACCGGCCATAGGACGCCACGCGAACAGGGAAACCGATGGCCGGCGGAGACGATTTTCTTCTCCCACCCGCTCCGGCGGTGCATCACTCACGAACGGACTCCTCCATTTTCCGGCTTTCGCGGACCCGGGCCATCGAACGCAAAAAAACCTCCTCCAGATTGTCGCAATCGAATTGCCGGAAAAGCTCTTCCCCGGATCCGCATGCCACCGTTTTTCCGGATTCGATCAGAAGGATGCGGTCTGACAGGCGTTCCACTTCCCGCATGTTGTGCGAAGTGTAGACCAAAGCCAGTCGGTCCGACTCCACCTGTTCCCGAAGGACGGAACGGACTTCGGCGGAGGCTTCGGGATCGAGTGTGGCGGTGGGTTCGTCCAGAAACAAAATCTCCGGGCGGGAAATCAATGCCTTGGCAAGAGACAGTCGGGCAATCTGTCCTGTCGACAGTCGGCCCACCTTTGTCTGCGCCAGGGACTGCAGGGAAAATCGGACCAGCATGTCCTGTACGGCCTGTGCGGGTGCCGCCAGGTTGTAGACAAGAGCGAAGACTTCCAGATTTTCCCGGACAGACAGGGAGTAAGGCAACGAAAGATCCGTGGAGGCATAGTTGACGAGATGGGCGATCTTGCGCCGGTGCCGAACGATATCGACGCCAAAAATCCGGACCGTTCCCTCATCCGGCGTAAGGAGTCCCAGCAGCATTTGAAGAAGGGTCGACTTCCCGGCACCGTTGGGACCGACAATGGACAGGACCTCTCCTTTGGAAACCTCAAGAGAAATCCCGTCCACGGCCGGCGGCCTTTCCGGGGAAAATCGTTTCGCGAGACGATGGGCCACCAGAACATGTTCAGGCACCCGCTGCCCCGGATTTCAGGTTCATAAAATGCATTATATACCGGTCTCCCGTGTTCCCCTTGACTCCGGTAAAGGAGATGTAAAGGTCAAAAGACGGCGTCCGGGGCAGAACAGGAAAATGAATGGGAACATCGACTGACTCTCCCGGAGAAAAGACACGGTCCCGGTTCCAGGAAACAGATCCCACGGAAGCCCCCTGCTTGCCGTCGACCCATCGCGGAGGAGAGGAGAGAAGAAGGGAAATCGGCCCGGTCTCTCTGTTGAACGAAAGGCGGAGAACGACGTCGATACCGGAGCCCGCCTGACGCACCGACAACACATCCGCCGCAAATCGCGAAGTCTGGACATGCGTGACGGGGAGACTGGAAGGATGGCTCTGGGGAAAAAGTGTCGTGGGGGGAACCGGAAGCGGAACCTGGTTGACCCCGTTTTGCCCCTCCTGAAACAACGTATGGTGATTGGGGAGCGTGATATAGAAGAAAATGGTGTAAAAGATCCCGGCCAGAAAAAGCAGGACCCCTGCCCCTCCCAGAATCCAGAAGATTCTCCTGGACCCTTGTCCGGGCACCGAATGGGAAACCCCCAGGGAGTCGAATCGTGAACGGTCGTCATCCATAAACTGTGCCAATCCTCCACATCATCACAAAAAAACCGGATTCAGAACCAGAGTGAAATACCGGAGACCAACGGCGCAAGAAAAAGGAATGAACCGTTCGCATTCAGACCGGACGGATCCATTTCCACAAACACGCCCATGGAAAGAGACGGAACGTGCCATTCGATTCCTCCCCCCCCATCCAGCAGGAGCCCGAACGGATGCCCGGTCAGGTTCCCGGCGTTCGAAGCGGACAACGAAACCATCCCTACATCCAGGCGTACATAGGGCGAGACCGTCCCCCATCCGGTGATGTCCTTCGGTAAAAGGTCCAGCAGGTTCCAGGCTGCCCCCGTCTTCACGATGAAGCCGGTCACACTGGCCGATCCGGAAATAGGACCCACCTGCTGGGCCGACGAAGAAGGGTTCACCGCAAAAGGGTTGCTCGAACTGAAGGGTACCGTCAGGGAAGGACCAGGCGTCATCTGAAAATAGGTCCCGGACAGAATCCATCGAAACTTTCCTGGCGCCTGCCCCGGATAGTAGGAGAGTTCGCCGCCCACCCCCAGACCGGCGTTCAGATAATCTGCCACACCGGACCCTACCGGGAGAAAATAGGAGACGGTCGGCGCAAACGACCAGTGATCCGGAGGAGGGGAAAGAACCGGAGCGACGGAGGGTTCCGAAAGAGACGGCGGAACGGAAGGACCCGGCAAGGGAGCATCGCTCCACGCGAACGCCGTCCAGACACACACCAGAACCACCCCACCAAAAAGGCTCCCCAACGTCTTCACGGCAATCCTCCCGTCGGAAGGCTTCCGTGATCAAAGTCATAATTGATCCCCATGTCTCTTTTGAGCTGTGCCAGACTGATGGCAAAATCGGCCTGGGCCTGGACAAGGTCGGAGCGAGCCTTGGCCAGATCGCGTTCCGTCTGGGTGACGGCCACAGTCGTTCCGGTTCCGACCCGGAACTGGGTTTCCGCAAGATCGACGTTTTGCATCGCCTGGTCCACCAGCGTCTGGGCATCACGAATTTTCTGCTCTGCCGTTCTCAGGGTATACAGGTCCGACAGAACGCTCTGGATGACCCCCTGGCGGAGATCTTCGCGCTGGAATCGGACCTGTTTGAGCTGGGCCCTTGATTGTCTGACCTGTTCCACGTTCAGAAAACCGTTAAAGATCGGGATCGACACGGTGGTGGCGATGGACCAGTTGTAGACCAGGGGAAAAAACTCACTGTCCAGACTGTAGGCGCCCACCGTCTGGACGGTGGGCATAAACTGGGCCTGATTGAACCGGACGGCCTGTTTCTGTGCGACCGTCTGCTGATCCAGCTGCTTCAGATCGGGCCGGTGAGAGATCGCGATGGCCACGACCTGTTCCGGTGTGTAGGTGATGGAAATTCCCGGATGATAGGGTGCCACCCGGTACGGGGCATGGCCGACCACCCCCATGGCACGGTTTAAGGACAGTTCGTCCACATGAAACTGGTTTTTGTCCTGGACCTGGGTCAGAATCATGTTGGACAGATTGACCCGGGCGTTCAGCACATCATAGGCATTCGCCACGCCGTCATTGTAGCGCGCCTTGGCCACCCGGAGCTGCAGGCGATAATCCGCCAGAGTCAGTCGATCGACTTCCAGCAGCTCCTGATCCTTCAAAACGCTGAAGTAAGCTTTCTCGACACCGAAAACGACGTCCGTGACCGTTTTCGCAGCCCCCTGGTGGGAAGCCTTGTACAAGGCCCTGTTCTGGGCAACCTGGGACCGTCTGCGGCCAAAGGCAAAAAGCGTCTGGGTCAGCGTCAGAGACGCCTGATAGAAATCGTAGGAAACCGGCGATTCCGGAATCGTGAAGGGAAAACCCGGCTGGGGTCCGAAGTTGCCTGTTTCGCGTGTGTAGGCCGAACTTCCCGCAAGGGTCGGGTAGTACTGGCTTTGAGCGATCCCGATGCCGGCCTTTGCGCTGGTCACGCCCGCCTTGGCTGCTCCCAGTTGCGGTTGGCTCCGGAGGGCAATGGACAAGGCGTTCGGAAGCGTCAGGACATATCCGGTCGGTTCCCCGGCGCCGACGATCCGGCTGGACGGTTCACCCGAAGCCGGCACAGCCTGTTCAGGCGGAAGAGGAGCCGGATAGGACGCTCCCGTATAACCGAGTGAAAAAGAAAAGAGAAATGTCAGAATAACGAAGAGCTTCGCCATTCCCTGTCTTCCTCGCCGGATTGGATGACGCCAAAACCTCAGGATTCCCATTTCGCCTTTAACCACACAGTAATCGAATCATTCCTTTACTCATTGATAAAAATTATTATACAATTTAAAAAAGAAAATCGGCCTGAATTTTTATTTTTACAAACATCACCATTAACTTATGAAAAATAGCCACTGGAGCATCAAATGACGCTATCTCAAATCCATACATTTATCGTCGTCAGCCAGACGCTCAACTTTACCATGGCAGCTCAGGAACTCGGCATCACCCAACCTGCCATCAGCACACAGGTCCAGCTTCTCGAAGAAGAACTCAAAACCCGGTTGTTCAACCGGGTTGGTCGACGGGTCTACCTGAGCCAGTCGGGACTTCTGTTTCTCGAACACGCCCGTCAGGTTCTCGAGAAAGTGGCCGAAACAACAGAAGCCGTTACCCAGTTCAAGCCCGTTACCAAAACCGATCCCCTCAACCTCGGGATCGGTTTTGGTACGGGGTTCAAGGATGACGGACCGTTTTTGAATTATCTCAGGGGAACATATAAAAATGCCACTGTCCAGTCACATCAGGCCCTTGATACCGACCTGGTGCGGGGACTCGAAGACCGGTCCATCGACATTGCGATCACCCAAATTCCCGACGAATCTCCCCATCTGGACGAATGGACCGGATCGGTCGACCTGACACCTGTGATCAAGACAAACATTCTGGTTGTCGCAGCGCCCCACGCCGTTTCCCAGAACTGGCGGAGGGATCCCCGCATTCTGGAGGAGTACCCGTTGGTTCTGCCCGCACGGCACACGTTTTTCCGGGACTACATCGACAACGTCCTGACCAGACTTTCCCTGAAGGTGAACGTTTCCCTCGAAACGCATGAAGCTACACTGATCCGCAAGGTCCTGCTGTCCGGAATGGGAATTGGTATATTGCCCGCTTCTTCCGTCCGGGAAGAACTCGACCGGGGCGTTCTGACCGGACTGTCGGTCCCCGAACTGTCGAGCGGATCCATTTTGGGAATCCTGACCCGGAAAAACGATCTTTCCGCTATTCCTTCACCGATTCAGCTGGGCGTCCGGATTTTCACCTCCGGCTGGATTCGCCTTACCTCAGGTCTTTCCTGATCAGACTCCGGACGGTTTCGATGCTTCCCCGGACTCCCAGTCGACGCCGGATGGACCGGTCTTGACCGGAAAACGCCGGTGCAGGGACAGATAGGCCGTCGGAACAAGCACCAGCGTAAACAGCGTCGCCAGTGTCAGACCACCGATCACCGCCCGGGCAAGCGGAAGGCTGTTCGAGCTTCCCACATCGAACCCCAGCGCCATGGGTATCAGTCCGAAAATCGTCGCAAGACTCGTCATCACCACCGGACGAAGACGCGTCCGGCCGGCACGGACGACAGCCGCTTCCAGGGAAAGTCCCCCTTCCCGTTGAAGACGGTTGGAATAATCGACCAGAAGGACCCCATTGCTGGCGGAAATGCCAACCGTCATGATAACACCCATGAAAGCGATTGTGGAGAAGGCGGTTCCGGTCAGGAAAAAAAGCCAGATAACACCGATAAAGCTCATCGGGACGGAAAACATGATGACCAAAGGGTCGAGCAAGGAGCGAAACTGCGTCGCCAAAACCATATAGACCAAAAGAATCGCCGAAAGGACGGCCAGGGCAAGCGACAGGAAAGCGCCTTTCTGTTGGGCAATCTGTCCAGCCAGAACGACGGAAAATCCTGGAGGAATATCGGCATGGGCCACATACTGACGAAGGTCTCTGGCGATTGCTCCCAGCGGTCGTCCCACCGGGTTGGCGGAAATTGTGATCAGACGGGTCATCCTTTTCCGGTCAATCTCGTTCGGACCGGACGATTCACGAATCCGCGCGATGTCCCGCAATAAAATCTGCTGACCGGAGGCATTGGTCAGAAAAACATTTTTGAGATCTTCCAGGGAATGCCTGTAGGGTCGGTCGAGCTGGACAACAATGTTGTACTCGTTGCCGCTCACCGGATCCGTATAGATCGACGGGTTGTTTTCGTTCCCCACAAAACTCCAGAGCACCGTCGACGCGATCTGCTGGACGGAAAGACCCACGAGAGCCGCTTTGACACGATCCACCCGGACATCGAGTTCCGGAAAATGGAAATCGTTCGGAAGGATCTGGACGTCCCCGATTCCCGGAATCCCTTTCATCCGATTGGCAATATCCTCGGCAAAGCGTTCCCCCGTCGCGAGATCGTACCCGTAAATTTCGACATCGATGATCCCCTGGTATCCGAAATTCAGGATACGCTCGATCAATCCCCCCGGCATGAAGTATATGCCGACTCCCGGAAACATGCCTTTCATGGCGGTGCGAACACGATCCATCAATTCATCCGACGACTCCCGCCGCTTGTCGGGATCCACCAGATTGACCTGGACGAAAGCCGTATCCGGGCCAGTGTTGTTTGTGAAGACCGAAGCCGCTCCGTTCGTTCCCCGACCGGCGGTATTTCTGAGACCGATATTGGAGGCGATCAGACGGACATCGCGGGGAGGCAGCGTCTTCCGGATCACGTTCTCGACATCCTTGGCCAATTCGGTTGTCAGTTCGATCCGTGTTCCGGGAGGAGCCTGGATGTTGATCGTGAACTGGCTTTCGTCCGGCGCCGGAAAAAATTCCGTTCCGATGAAATGGATCAGGGGAAGCGAAAGGACGAACGTCCCCAAAACCGTCAGAAAGATCTTCCTCCGGTGATGAATGGCATACGAAAGCAACTTTTCGTATGCCTCCTCCACTTTGTGAAAGGTCCGCTGGAACCAGGCAAACGGGCCCCGGCGATCCGCCAGCGGGATCCTGTCCGGATGGAGAAACCGATAGCAAAGAAGAGGAGTCACCGTCCGGGAGACAAAAAACGAGGCAAAAAGAGCAAACGTGATCGTCAGTGCCATCGGCGTGAACAGCAACCGTCCGATTCCCTGCATGAAGACAACCGGCAAAAAGACGACCACGGTCGTGATGGTCGATGCCAGGATGGGCATGGCAACCTCTCGGGCCGCCGCCAGGAGTGCCCGGGGACGTGGAGTGGCGTCCACGGAAAAGTGACGGTAGATGTTTTCGAGTTCGACGATCGAGTCGTCGACGAGGCGCCCAATGCCCAGCGCCAGACCTCCGAAGGTGAAAATGTTCAGGGTCTGGTGGCTGAAATAGAGAAACACCATGGCGACAAGGGCTGAAAGGGGAATCGCGGTGGAAATGATCAATGTCGCCGGGACGCTTCCGAAGAAGAGCAAGATCACAAGAATCGCCAGAACAGAACCCTGGAGAACTTCGTGAAAAAGGCTCCGGATCGATTGGCGGATATAAAGGGACTGGTCGAAAAACGTATTGAGACGAACCCCGGCCGGGAGACCCCGCAGTTTTGGCAAAGCCTTCCGGACTTCGTCCACGACCCCGACCGTGTTGGAGCCCGGCTGCTTGTTGACGGCCAGATAGACGGCATTTTCACCGTTGACCCGAACGATGTTGGTCTGTGTTTCCGCAGAATCGGTTACACGAGCGAAGTCCTTGACGAATATTGGAACAGCTCTCCCATCCGGCGTCTGCTGCACCGAAACGGGAACATTGTTCAGCGTATCGAGAAGATGATGGGTGATTTGATTGTTGGTAAACAGGTTGTAATCTTTCGTCCCGACCTTGATATCTCCGGACGGCTGGATAAAGTTGGCCTGATTGATTGCATTGACCACCTGCATGATCGAGAGATTGCGGGCAAACAACCGGTGAGGATCGACATTGATGTTGATCTGGCGGACCTTTCCGCCGTTCACGGTGGCCTGGGAGACATTCGCAAGCTGTTCGAGCTGGGGTTCGATCGTGTTATAAGCAAGATCGTAAAGCTGGATCTGGCTCATCGACGGGTCCGACACCGTCACCGATACGACTGGAATATTGGCGATATCGAACTTGAGGATGAAGGGTTGCTGGATGCCCGGCGGCAGCTGGTTCAGGATCTGGCTGATTTTCTGGACTGCCTGGACCATCCCTCCGTTCAGGTCCTCGCCCCAGTTGAACCAGACCTGGATGGCGGAGACTCCTTCCCGGGACTGGGACTGGATATGGGAGACGTTGTCGATCGTCGAAAGGGTTTTTTCGAGCGGATAAGTGACGCTTCGTTCGACATCGAGAGGTGAAGCGCCCGGGTAGATCGTTCCGACAATCAGGACCGGGACGGCAAGATTCGGAAACAGATCGATCGGAAGACGGGCGATCGACTGGGCGCCGAGAAGAAGGAGCGCCATAGCGGCCATGAAAACGCCGATCGCATTCTTGAGGGCAAGACGGGTCAGCCACATCGGGGGAAGGGGTCGACTCTAGGAAGAAGCGCCCGGCGAAAACACCGGAACATAGGGTTTGGGAGAAACAGTTTCCCCTTCGGACAAATGCAGTTGTCCCGGAATGACAACCAGATCGTTCACATCCACCCCCTTTTCGATCTGCACATGGGATCTTCCTTCGATACCGGTGATGACCGGAGCCTTCCGGAGAAGGTTCCCCGGATCGACGCGAAAAACATACGAATGGCCGTTGCTGTGAAGCACAGCGTCCTTCGGCAAGATGATCGCATCGGAAACCGAACGCAGATGAAGGATGGACTTGGCAAACATGCCGGGCTTCAGAAGTCCCTTCGGATTGGGCATATCGATTTCGACGGCCAGAGTCCGGGTCTGGACATCGAGGGCCGGGTTCATCCGGGTAATTTTACCCGGAAAGATTTCCCCCGGAAAGGCGTCGACCATGACCTGGACGGGCACTCCCACATGCAAATAACGGACATCGCCTTCCGGGACGCTGATGATAATCTTGACGACATGGGTATCCACGACGGTAAAAAGTGGATTCTGGTTCGAAGCAACAGCCGCCGTCGAGGCAGGGATGGTCGCCCCGGGGTCGACCATCCGGTTAAAGATATATCCGTCGAACGGAGCCGTAATCCGGGTGTAGGCCAGTTGCTGGGCCGCATAGTCGACCGCCGCCCGGGCCTGATCACATTGCTCTCTCGCCAGATCGTAGGAATCTTTTGAAACCAGATTTTTCGCCAGCAGTTTCTTGTACCGTTTCGCGTTCAGGCAGGTGTAATCCCGCGTTGCAGTCGCCTGCTGGAGCTGTGCGCGATAGGTCGTGTCCTTGATCGTCGCCAAGGTCTCCCCTTTTTTGACCCGATATCCCCGGCGGACCCGGATGGATTCCAGATATCCGCTGACCTGGGCATAAATGGCGGCCTGGTTGATCGGCTGGATGTCAGCCGTCAGCGTGATGGTTTCCGAAATAGCACGCCTTTCGGGATGCGTCGTAAAAACCGCAAGCGCTTTTTTGTCCTGCTGCTTGACCGTCGTGGCCGACGTGATCCGGTTCTCTGTGACCTTTCGGTGATAAACCCGATAGCCTGCCAGAATCAGGACGGCCGAAATCACCAGGACGACTCCCCATCGGGTTCCACTATTCATGCGCAACAACCCCTTTGTTATTCCGTTGCTGTAATTGGCGAAGAGGATTCATGCCGGAATCCCGGATCAGATTGGCACGGGCAATCTTGAACCCATAGACGGCCTGAACAAATTGAGCCCTGGCCGACGCCAGGTCCGCCTCCGCCTGGGTGACGGCAACCGCAGAGCCAACCCCGACCCGATATTGCCCTTCCGCCAGCCGGAGGCTTTCTTTCGCCTGGGAAAGGAGTGCTCTGGTCGTCCGGATCCGCTCCGTCGCCGTTTCCATATTCAGGAAATCCTGTTTGACCTCCATCAGAAGGTTCTGGCGAAGGCTTTCGATCGAATCACGCGCTGCGGAAATCGTCTTTTGGGCCTGTGCAACCTGATGAACAGTCAAAAATCCCGAAAAAATCGGAACTGATACCGTCGCTCCCAGAGACCAGTTGTACGTGAGCGGAAAAAAGATGCTTGCGTAGGAATAGCTGGCGTTGGCCCCAAAGGACGGGAGAAAAGTGCTTTTGTAATAAAGCTCGTTTTCGACGTCCGCCTTTTCCTGCTGCTTCAATGCCAGAAAATCGGGACGGCTGTCCATGGCATATCGGGTCAAGGTGTCCAGTGATTGACGGACATTCGTGTGGGTCAGGGAGGGAATCGCGCGAAATTTCCCTCCAAAGACGACTCCCATGGCGTTCAGAAGACCGACCCTGGCGATCTTGACATTGTTTTTTGCCGTGATCAGGTTCAGTTCGGCATTGGACAGATTCACCCGGGCATTCAACAGATCGAACTTCGAAGCCGTACCGACATCGTACTCCCCTTGAGAAACCTGAAGCTGATCCCGGTAATCCTTCACGGTCTTTTCGGCCGCATCGACCAGAAGCTGGTCCTGTGCAAGAGTGTCGTAGGCGATTTCGACGTTTGCCAGAAGAGTCCAGAGCGTCCAGAGCGCCTGCAGCTCCGAAGAATTGGCGTTGTATTTGGCCTGACGGACCTGGGTGACGCGCTGCCCGAACGTGAAGAGCGTTTCCGTGACCGTTGCCGAGGCCTGATAGTAGTTGAACCCGGTATTGCTGGGGGGAACGATCAGATTGAAAAGAAAAGGAGGGATGCCCGGAGAAATAACGAAATTGCCTGTTTCATAGTTGTAGCCGGCTCCTACCGACAGATGAGGATAGTAGTTTGAAACCGCCTGCCCGATGATCTCCTTGTTGGCTTCGTACTGGTGCACGGCCTGCCGGTATTGCGGATGCACCCTTATGGCGATCCGCATGGCCTCCTCGAGCGTCAGGTTTTCCGGAACAACAACGGCAGCGGGCTTTCTGTCGATCGAAGGAAGAGTCGGCATTTCATTGTTGCCGGAAGCCGAGGCCTGTCCGGCAAGCGACAAAACCTCTCCTGACAGAAGGACCCAGACAACCAGAAAGATTCGAGCGAGCCAGCGGATTCTTTTCATCCCTCTACTTTCTTTTTTGCTTTTTCAAGCGGGTGCCTGAACTTTCATTCCGATCCCGTCGAGGAAAAGAGAGACGATCTCTCCCGTTCGAAGAATCTTTTTCCCTTCGTCTACTTCCGATCGAAAGGGGAAAATGGCTTCGACCCAGAGGGCTCCGGTCAAGGACTGGGCGAAGAGCCAGGGATCGAAATCCGGACGAAAAATCTGTTTTTCCTGACCCTGCTCGACAATACTGGCAATCATTCCGATCCGTTCCGTCCGGTAACGGATCATCTTGTCCGAGCGGCAATAGCGTTCTTTCGGTTCCTCAATCGCCATGACGGTATAGATATCCTGATGGAGGCGGAGAAAATGGGCCATGGAAAAAGCCATTTCATGGAGCTTTTCCGTCGGATTCATATCCTCCCGCCCATGGATTTCTCCGAGAAGAGCAAGCAGGTTGACGTGCCCCACTTCCACGATCCGGGCGTAAAGTTCTGCCTTGTTCGAAAAATAGCGGTACAACGTTCCCTTGCCGATCCCCAGAATCGCGATCAGATCATCGAGGGTCACCTGGTCGTACCGTCGACCGGCAAAAAGGTTCGCGGCCCTTTCGACGATATGGTTGCGAGCCTCTTCAAAATCGGATATGTCCGGAATCCGTGCCGCTCTGCCGGGAAACGTTTTCTTCATTTCCCTCTTCTTGCTTGAGCCAAGTTTGTGGACTCCCGGACTCTTTCCCCGGAGAACCATAGCGCCCCTCCCGTCTTTCTGATCAGAGCCCCTTCGAACTAAAAGTAGACTGTCGCTCCGGTGATAACCGGAACGATATCAATGATGCGCGGACCCAAAAAAAGCCATTGAGAGCGAACTTCCGCAAAAAATCCGACGGGAAACTCCGGTGCCCTCCCCTCCACTCCGACCCCCACATCGCCAAGGAAACCACTTGTCCTCCCGTTCAGCGTTCCGTCGGTTGAAACGCCGGCGGAAATTCCGCCGATGTCCCCCCGGACATAAGGGACCCAGGGTTGCTGGACAAAAAACGAAGGGAAAAAGGGGTTGAGCGCGAGCCTGGTCCCCAGATAACCTTCCGTATAGTCCGAAGTCGGCCCCTTGGAAAATCCGCCTTGCGGTGGAGCGACATGCGGAGAATTGAAGCTGTATCCTCCGCCCACAAGAATCCGGAGTCCGGTCCGGATTCCATACGAGAGTTCCGCTATCCCTCCGATGGAATGCTGATAGAGCAACTGGGACTCGGGTGTCTGCGCAAAGGTATATCCGAAGCCCAGAGTGATGCCAAAGTGACCAAACTCTTCGTCGAACTTTTCTTCTTCCGTCGTGATTTCATCCGATGAAACAGGAGCGGAAACCAGGGTTCCGGCGGGCGCAGTCTGAGAAGATTGAGCGGACGTGATCGAAGCATTGGGGACGGAAGAAGACGACCCTTCCGCACAGGCCGGATCGACAGGCAGAAAAATGGAACCGATTGCAAACAACAGGTAAAGAACCCGGACACTTGAAATCACATAGCCTCCCGAAACCAGGGGCGAAGGAGCAGAAATACGGACACAAGCAGGCGACTATCGGACTGACTGACCAGTCAGTCCAGCGTAAATAGCTGACGCTCCCCAAGTCAAGTCGACCCGCTTTCGGAAAAGTTCCCGTCCGGATGAGACTTACTGCAGCGAACTGAGACCAATGCCGTACGGATCTTCCGCGGGTCAGGGAGCGAAAAAAATGCCCGGAGTCAAAAGGTGTTCGGATTCAAGGAGGGTGATCTGTCCGATGGCCAATGCCGAGGTAATTTCGTTCAGACGGTTCAGATAACGTTCAATATTGCCTCTCAGGGCTTCCGTACATTCGTCCTCCATCTCGTTTGAAAAACACAGAGGCGGAGAGCATGCAAAATAAGCCCTGCCAAATGGAAGAGGAATGCGGAACCGGTCCCAGCTTCGGCACTCCCGAAACCGCGAATAGGCGACAGAGAGCAGGTAGAGAGGTTTCCCGGTTCTTTTTACCAGGAAGGCCACCCCTTCTTTCGCTTCATAGATCGGCCCCCTGGGACCATCGGGCGTAAAAACGAGGGAAGTGCTTCCATCTCTTGCGAGCTTCAGCAACTGCCGCAAGGCCTGGATCCCACCGTTGCTTGAAGACCCCCGGACACTCAGGATTCCAAACCACCAGAGAAGGCTTGAGATCAGCGCGCCATCCCGGGATCGCGATACGATGATCCGGATCTTTCCCCATTTTCCATAATAGACAAAGGGCATGAAGAGTCCCTGATTGTGCCAGAAAGCGATCAGGAGGGGTTCCCCGCTTTCGAGTCTCCGGCGGTAATGGGAAAATCCGGAATAATGGCAACGGTTGGTCCATTTCAGGAAACGCACCGCAAGAGAGGCGAAAAAAGCAGCCATCATCATCAAAGGGGTACATCGATTTTCCGGATCGGAAGACGCATTGTCGGAAGACCGTTTCGAAACATCGGGAGATTCCATACCACATGCCTCCTCAATTTTGGTCCGAAAACACTCCGAGGCGCCGATCAGGCTTTTACAAAAAAAAACATCCGGGATTCTGCAGAAAAAATGAAATTTCCAGGCAATTTTTCACAAACTCTGGATTTCCGGCGGACAGACGGCCAATCACTGAGAAAATTATATTGAAAAACAATAAAAATATAAATCTTCCTATCGCTCTTTCCCGCGGAGTTCGTTTGACTGTCTCGTCACTGTCTCGTTAGAATAGTTCCGTGAAGAATCCATCCAATTCCCGCATTCCCAATGAACCGGAATCTTTTTCCGAGCCTTTGGTTCGTATCGGAATCGTTCAATTTCCGGGAACCAATTGCGACAGCGATGTGTGGGAGGCGGTCCGTTCTGTTTCAGGACTGGAACCCTCATGGCTCTCCTACCAGACAGAGATGATCCGGGAACTGGATGCCGTGATTCTTCCCGGCGGATTTTCCTACGGCGATTATCTTCGAACCGGTTCCATGGCCGCGCAAACACCGGTCGTCAAGGCTATCCGGAAGTTTTCGGAGGAAGGGAAACCCGTTCTGGGAATTTGCAACGGATTTCAAATCCTTGTGGAGGCGGGACTCCTTCCTGGAGCCTTGCTCGTGAACGCTTCACGAAGCTTTATCTGCGAAGACTCTCCCATCATTTCCCTGACTCCCCGTACCCCTTTTACGTCACTCCTTCCAGAAGGAACGCGAATCTCCTTGCCGATCGCCCATCAGGAAGGTCGCTACTTTCTCCCCGAAAACAAACTTCGGGAAATAGAAGCGGCCGGACAGGTTGTTTTCCGGTATGTGAACAATCCCAACGGATCGGTTCATGACATCGCAGGGGTTTCGAATCCTGATGGAAACGTCCTGGGTCTCATGCCTCATCCCGAAAGACGTGTACGGCATTCCGCCCCGTCCCGGGATGGTCTCTTTCTTTTCGAGTCCCTCCTGATGTCTCTCAGAAACCGTCTGTTTCATCCTGTTTCTCCCTGTGCCCCCTGCTCCGAATGACTCGGGGAAAACAGGACCTTTTCCGGCCATGATACCATCTGACCGCCCAGGCAATTAAAAACACGTCTTTCGTTCTGAGCCGCAGGAACCTCTTGGAGCCAAAATGACAACCACATCTTCCCGATTCCGGATTCCTGCACATGAAATGGAAATGATTTTTTCTCTTCTGGGACGGGATCCTTCCCTGACCGAAGAAGCCGTTTTTTCCGCCATGTGGAGCGAACACTGCAGTTACAAGTCTTCCCGGATTCATCTTCGTTCCTTTTCGTCCCGGCATCCACGGGTTAAAGCCGGTCCGGGTGAAAATGCCGGAATTGTCCAGATCCACGACGGGCTGTCTCTGGCGTTCAAGATGGAAAGCCACAATCACCCGAGTTTTCTGGAGCCGTATCAGGGATCCGCTACAGGGGTCGGAGGAATCCTCCGCGATGTGATCGCCATGGGCGCACGGCCAGTCGCTCTGGCCAACAGCCTTGTCTTTGGATCCCTTCGTCATCCCAAACACCGGACTCTCTTTCAGAGAGTGGTCGAAGGAATCGCTGGATACGGGAATCCGACCGGCATTCCGACTGTCGGGGGGGAAGTCTGGTTCGACGACCGTTACCAACACAACATTCTGGTCAACGTCATGGCCGTCGGCATCGTGAACGACCAGGACATCCTGTCGGCAAAGGCTTCCAGAGAAGGTCTCCTGGCCATCTATATCGGAAACCGGACCGGAAGGGATGGTGTATCGGGGGCCGCCATGGCGTCCAGAGGGTTCACCCGGGATGGCGCCGACCTTCGTCCGCAAGTGCAGATTGCCGACCCTTATGCCGGAAAAAACTTGATGGAAGCCACCCTGGAAATTGCACGAAGAAAGCTTGCGGATTCCATTCAGGACATGGGTGCCGCGGGCCTGACCAGCTCTTCGACAGAAATGGCCGGAAGGGCGGGGCTCGGTATGGAGCTGGACGTGTCCCTGGTCCCTCTTCGGGATGAAACAATGGAACCTTGGGAAATCCTTCTGTCCGAATCCCAGGAACGCATGCTCGTGCTGGCGGAGCCGGAGAATGCCGACAAGATCCTGGAAATTGCTTCACAATGGCACCTGTCTGCGGCTATCGTGGGGAAAACGATCCCTGAGCCCGATTTCGTGGTCCGGAAAGGGGAAGCGCGACTCGCCGTCATTCCGATCGCATATCTCACGGAAAATGCTCCTCTCTATCAGAGGGATGCCATCATCACCCCGGAGATCACAGCCCCATTGGGCATGCCCTCACTGGGAGGATCCCACAGCCTGTCCGACCTGTTTCACCGCATGATTGATCATCCCAACGGCGGGGATCCCCGGTGGATCTACCGGCACTTTGATTTCGAAGTGCAAACCCGGACGGTTTTCGGTCCCGGACACGATGCAGCCCTCCTCGACACGAAATCGAGGTCCGGTGGCGGAATTGCCATTTCCGTCGTCTCGCTCCCTCATGCCTGCTCCCGGAATCCCTATCGCGGAGGCGTCCTGATCGTTTCGAAAGCCGTCACAGAACTGGTTGCAGTCGGAGCGTTCCCGCTCGCCCTGACCGATTGCCTGAATTTTGGAAACCCTGAAAATCCAACCATCATGGGCGAGTTTCAGGAAGCCATTCGTGGAATCGCGGAGGCGTCTGCTGCTTTCGACATTCCGGTGGTTTCCGGAAATGTCAGCCTTTATAATGAAACAGACGGAAAAAGCATTCCGCCGACTCCCATGATCGGAATCACAGGAATGATTCCGGTTCTGGGGCACCGGATCCCCGGACACCTGAAGGATTTCGGACTGAAGCTGGCTCTTGTGGGCGACATGGAAGACCTTTCCCTCGGAGGCTCTTACCTGGACTGGTTGCTCGAAGGAGAAATCCGGGAAGCCGTTCCATCCGTTTCCTTTTCTCGTATCCAGGGGCTTTCCTCTTTCATGATGGCAAGCTCTTCCACCGGCCGAATACTGGCTGCGAGGGCAATCGGACGAGGCGGATTGGCCAGATGTCTTCTGATGATGGCGAAAGACAACCTATCCATGGGAATTCACCTGGATTTTTCAAGACCCATCGAACCCCTCGGATTCTTTTTTTCTGAATCTTCCGGCCGGCTCGTACTGGCTTATCCCGCGGAAGAAGAACCCCGTCTGGCCGAATCCGCACGGGAGTGGGGCGTCTCCTTTCTTCCTCTTGGACACAGCGCTCCGGGCCTCTGGACAATCCGTTTCCGAAACCCGGAAGGTCTTCGGAAAGAATGGAGAGAAAACCTCTCGGCTCTCAAATCCCGGTTTAATCGTTCCCTGTCCCAGTTTATGGAGGAATAGCCGTGCCCCCCCCACTGATGCCCCTTCCAACCAAAAGTGCAGACGACCATTTTCATGAAGAGTGTGCCGTCTTCGGCATTTTTGGACATCCGGAAGCCTCGAATCTGACCTACCTGGGTCTCTATGCTCTCCAGCATCGGGGTCAGGAAGGAACAGGGATTGCGACCATGGACAATGGCCGCATCAATCTGCGCAAATCCCAGTCCCTCGTATCCGAGTTTTACACGGAAGAAATGCTCGAGGACCTGAAAGGCTCAAGCGCGGTCGGGCACAACCGTTATGCGACCCAAGGAGGGGACCCTGAACGGGATCTGCAACCTCTGACAGCTTTTTTCAGCGAAGGATCGATGGCACTGGTCCACAACGGCAACCTCACAAACGCTCCGGAAATCCGGAAAGATCTGGAGAATGAGGGAGCGCTTTTTACCACGATGGTCGACTCCGAAGTTCTGGTCCATCTGATCGCCCGCTCCCGCGGAACCGGTCTGGTCGACAGAATCGCCCAGGCACTCGGCACCGTCAAGGGATCGTATTCCCTCCTTGCGCTTCTGCCGGACCGCTTACTGGGAATCCGGGATCCGCTGGGCCTTCGGCCTCTCTCTCTTGGACAACTCGGGGACGCCTATGTCCTCGCATCGGAAACATGCGCCTTTGACCTGATCGGGGCCCGTTTCATCCGGGACGTGGAACCCGGTGAAATGGTTGTCATTTCGAATGGAGGAGTGGAGTCCTTCCGATTGTTCCCCAAAAAGGACAGCGCTCCCTGCATTTTCGAACTTGTCTACTTCGCGCGGCCTGACAGTCAGGTTTTTGGCATTCCGGTCTATCCTGCCAGAAAGGAACTGGGCCGCCAACTTGCGCTCCTTCATCCGGTCGACGCGGATCTTGTCATCCCCGTTCCCGATTCGGGAGTGGCTGCCGCACTCGGATACGCGGAAGCTTCGGGAATCCCCTTCGACATGGGACTCGTCCGGAACCATTACGTCGGAAGAACCTTTATCGAACCCAAGCAGGCAATCCGGCATTTCGGAGTCAAAATCAAGCTGAATGCCGTGCCGGATCTCCTGAGGGACAAACGGATCATCGTCGTGGACGATTCGGTCGTCCGGGGAACGACCAGCCGTAAGATTGTCACCATGCTGAGAGGGGCCGGGGCAAAGGAAGTGCATATGCGGGTCGCGTCCGCTCCGATCGTCTCGCCCTGCTTCTATGGAATCGATACCCCTACCCGCGGAGAGCTGATTGCCGCCACGCACGATCTTGAGGAAATACGCCGCTACCTGAAAGCCGATTCCGTCGGGTATCTCTCCGTTTCAGCCATGGAAAAAGTCATGCGCTCACTGGAAGTGCAGACCGAAAGCGCATCGGCCTCTCCCAGGGAAAGAGAATTCTGCAACGCCTGCTTCACGGGAAACTATCCGATCCCGTTCACGCAGGAAGAGAGAATCCAGCACGGATTGTTTGACCTGATTCAAATTGGTGGGTTGTCCCGGTCCCCATCCGATCCTTCTGAATAACAGTACCCGGTTACCGGGAAGGGAGAGAGGGAGATTTCAGCCCGTCCTGACTGACTGTCGTATTCGGAGGCAACACGCTGACAAATATACGGGAAATTCGGTCGTCTTTTTCCGTAACAGCCACATACCCGAAGGATTTTTTAAATACGAGATACGTCGAGCGTCCAAAGGGAACAACCCAGCTTGGTTTTGGAGCCCCGGGCTCCTGTGGATCATACTTTTTTCCAATATTGAAACCGCCCAGGCTGCGATTATCCCATTTCTTTTCAAATATGGCATAATACAGATACTTTCCGTGAAAGATGAGTCGGATTCCTCTCCCTGAATAAAACCAGATGGTTCGCCCGTACATTTCCACCGGAGGCGACTTCGGAAGTCCAAGCTTCTTCTGGACGTTCTCCATCGTCTCCCCGGGGTCAAGGAAAAACGGCCTTTCCCGCTTTCTCCTATCCGTGAGTCGTGATGCTTCTCTTTGCCTTTTGTCCGACACGATCTCCGGATGAGTTCCCCGAACCAGGAATCGCCATCCGGACAGAACGGAAAGCTTCCGGAAGATTTTCCTTGAAGCAGGAAGTCGTCCATTGATGACATCCCAGACCGCCAGGTCATACTCAAATCGGGGATCCCAGTCCACTTTCCGCAATGATTTATTGAGCAGCCGTTCTCCCCGCGTCACATGGTTGCCCATGATCAGGGAAAGTGCATAATCCCACTGATACCACGGGGAATCCCCTGCCAGATCATCGGCCTTCCGGAAAAAAGACCGCGCTCCCTTCTCGTCCCCCTTCAAGAGCAAGATCCGTCCCTTGCCGTTAAGTGCCGGAGTATAGGCCGGACTCAGTTTCAGCGCCAGGTCCCACTCCGACTCCGCCGCGTCCAGAGCACCGATGTCCAGAGGTGTCTCCTGGGTCCTCAGTATCGGGACCGGATCAACCAGGAAGAGAAACCTTTGGAGTGAGTATGGACGTGTCTCCGCAAAAGACTGGTAATAGGCCTGTCCCAATAGAAAATGACCTCCGACAGAGAGCGGAAAAATCGAAAGGAATCGGGAGAGGTCATAGATCGCTGTCATGTTGTGGTGCACCAGAACAGCCGTCTGACCCTCGAAAAAGAAAGCCGCCCCACGAAGGATTTTTCTTTTTTTACCGAGAAGATAATTTCCCATGGACTGGAGAGTCGGATCCTTGCGGGCTTTCCCGAGCAGGCTGACTGCGTCAATGATCCCCTGATAGTGATAGCCGGCCTGAACCATGGCCAGGGCAGCGTAGAGGATCGGCTTCATGACGGGTTTTTTTCGTGGGTTGTCGACGCTCGTTTCTGTCGGGGAAAGGAATCCTTTTTCTTCCTCCGCCAACCGTCCGAAGAGTTTTTCCGCAAGCAGGTAGGCGAGGACTCCGGCAACCTGGTCTGTGTTTTCGAGAAGACCGGAATAGACCATGCCCCGAGTGAGCACAAGAGTCTGACTGTTCAGAAGATACGCCATCACCTTGTCCCGGTCCAGAATCACGACCCTCAGACGAAATTCCGGGTGATCGAAATACGGACTCAGACGAAGACTGATGTTTTTGAGCGAAGCGTTCACCGAACGATTCTGGACAAGACCGTACTTGAGGGCCAGATTGTTCAGCGACTCTTCATTTCGCGTTTTCTTCGTCCGGATATCGTGAACAATCTGTCCGGTATCGTCCGCATTTCCGCTATCGGCCACCAGCAAGGTCCCGGACCATGCGGCGGTCGAACAGAAAGAAACGATCAGGCCCCAAAAAATGATCAGGGCATAAGAAAGCTTTCGCCCCCAAAATTTTTTCCCGAACTCATAGTTCAAGATACTGGACATAATCCATGATTCCCTCCGAAACGGTAAATCGCGGTACATAGCCGAGGAGAGACCTCGCCCCATCCACCGAGGCCCGGGTATGGTTCTGGTAAAAATCATACGGATTGTCGAAGTAATCGGGCGTCATCTGGAGTTTAAGGGCCCGGTTGAGCGTTTCGACGATATCGTTGAAAGTGGTTTCCACTCCCGTTCCGACATTCACGATCCCGGACTCTTCGGCGGACAGTGCGAGAATATTCGCTTCCACCACGTCCTTGACATAAACATGATCCCGTCCCTGCTCTCCCCATTTGAAAATCCGCGGGTTTTTTCCTTCCCGCATCTGCAAGTAAAGCTGGTAGATCATACTTGCAAACTTTCCCTTATGCCCCTCCCCCGGACCGAAAACATTAAAATACCGGAGCCCGATCACCGGGCGGGACAACTCGTGGGAAGCCTTGCGGGCCATGTTGTCCATAAGCATTTTCGAAAAACCGTATACATTGAGGGGATGCGGGGACTGTTCTTCATTTTGAGGACTGGCGTTGTTCCCGTAGACAGCTGCGGAAGAGGCATAAACCACCCGGCAGGAGTATCGTGTGGCGTAAGAGAGTACGTTGCGGAATCCGTCCACGTTTCTCGTGATCATCTGTCGCTGATCGGACACGGTGGTATCCGTGATCGATGCTTCATGGATGATCGCATCAAACTGCGGGCGCTTTTGGAAGATGTCGACGAGATCCATGCGCGAGATGTCACCGCAATGAAAGTCTCCCCGAAAAGAAACGAGATTCTTGAAGGTTCCGGATGACATATCGTCAATAACCGTCACGTCATGCCGGTCCTTTTCCAGCCGCAAGACAATGTTCGAGCCGACAAAACCAGCTCCTCCGGTGACAAGATAACGCATGATCGAACCCCTTCCGTCTGCAAGTGATGAATACGAATGAGCTGGTAGTTTAAACAAAGATTCCAAAAATCAAAACAGTCCCCCATCTTCATGTTAGGATGGAGAGCGTCCGGCGCTTTCGGTTTTTTCGATTCAGCTCACCCGGACGACATCACGAAAAATTTTTTTCTTTTCTCAGCAACCCATCAAGGAGATTGGCACCCTTTGTCGAATGGTCCGGGGACCGGCCCTTATCCCTACCGGTTGAAGTGGGAAAAGATCCTCCGCAACAACCGGTTCCGAATGCTTTTAACGGCCTACACCCTTTCCCAGTTCAGCGAAGGAATGACGCAAACGTCCCTGACATGGATTGCCTTTCGCTCCGCCGACAATCATATCGGCCTGGTCGCGACAATCGGCCTGATCCAGACCATTATTCCATTTTTCGTCATCCTTCCGGCGGGGTATCTCGCGGACCGATTTCCCGCTCCCCCTTTGCTTGCGGGTGTCAACCTGTTCAAAGGAGCTACATATGCCTTGATTCCCCTGATCTCTCTCCTGGAACCCATATCCCCGAATTCCATTCTTTCGATCGTGATCCTGACGGCGGTCCTGTCTTCCTTTTTTATTCCGGCCTTCGGCGCGATGATCCCCTCTCTGGTTCCAGCAGACGGGATCAAGAAAGCCAACGGATGGATCTTGATCTTCGGTCAAGGAGGCTATTTGCTTGGCCCCCTGACAGCCGGAATTCTCCTCTTTCACATGAACGCCCCCTGGCTTATCCTGATTTCCGGATCCGGATTTGTCCTGTCGGCCGTTCTGATGGTTCTGGTTCCCACTCTTCCGGACGGACGGCTCACCGGTCAAACCTCTAAAAGCCCGACAAGAACACATTGGTCCGCTCTCCAAAAGGATATCATGCAGATCCTCCACCTTTTCCGAGAGCGCCCCAGGCTGGTATTGGCCGTCGTAGCCCTTGGCGTTTACGGGTTGGTCAACGCACCACTCCCCGTCCTCTTTCCCCTCATGGCCACGGAAATTTTCCGGATGGACAAGGGTTTTTACACGATTCTGGCAGGAAGTTATTTCTCCGGAGCCTTTCTGGCCGGGCTGACCATCATCCGATTTTCCGGCTTGCCTCCATTGAAACTGATTTCGGGAGGATTGGCTATCGCCGGACTGTCCCTGATCCTGGTCTCCCTGACGTCCTCTCCGTTCGCAGGCCCACTGGCATTCATTCTGGCTGGAGCCGGTCTTGCCATCATCCAGCCCCTCCTCAATGAATGGCTCCAAAAAGAAATTCCCCGACGCCTTCTGGGACTTGCCTTTTCTCTGACATGGCTCATATTTCTCCTGGCGAGCCTTGCGGGAATCCGGGGGGCATCCCTGCTCGCCGGCAGAGCCACCCTCCACCCCTTGATAGCCGGGGCGGGAGCGGGTCTCCTCGTCATCAGTGGAGTGTTACTCCTCTCTACACATTTTCTTGGCAGTGTATCCAAAAGAAACAACTGATACACTGCCCCTCCTCGTCACCCAAACCAATTCATCCTTAAGTTATTTAATTTCATAAATTTTCAAGAATCATTCCCCCCAGCATGAAACTTGCTCGAGAATTGACGGGAACAGACAAACCCGGAACAATTCTTTAAAGGGGAACACCTCGTGAATGAATCGCTCGCGCTGATCAGAGAAAAGAACTTCGGACTGCTTCTCGGCGGCCAACTGATCTCCCAGATCGGGGAAAATCTGAATCGGGTCGCCCTCCTCTGGTTTGTCTACAAGTTGACGAACAGTCCTGGCGCCGTGGCCACCATCGGCATCCTCCAGACGCTTCCACCTCTCCTTTTCGGGTGGTTGACAGGAGTTGCCCTGGATCGTTCCTCCAAAAAAGCTGTCATGCTCGGCCTGGACACGACGCGTGGACTCATCGTCCTCCTGATTCCGATTCTGTACTACTTTCACTGGCTTTCCCTCCCCGTCCTTGATGTTCTTGTTTTTCTCATCGCTGTCACGTCCGGCATTTTTGGTCCGGCTCTCTATGCAAGCATTCCGGAAATCGTCCCCCCCAGCAAGACGATTGCCGGCAATGCCATGATGCAGACGGTCGGACAGTTCGGAATGCTCCTGGGACCAATCCTGGGCGGCGTCCTGGTCTCATTCCTGAACCCGACGATGGTGATGGCCATCAATGGGGTCACTTTTCTCATCTCCGCCATTTTCCTGATCTTTATCCATATCCGATGGGTTCCTCCCACGACTCCCCTGTCACCAGGTCTTTTTCTCCGGGAAACAGCAAAGGGGTACAAGGTTGTATTCGGAAAGGAACACAATTTCCTTCCTCTTTTCCTTGTGATGACCTTTTACGGTCTTATCACCGGTCCTTTGAACATTCTTCTTCCGATATATGCAAAAGACAGCCTTCACGAAGGTTCCGGGGCATTCGGCCTTCTGATCTCCGCACTGGGTGTAGGAATGCTTCTTTCTTCCCTTCTTCTTTCCATCTTTTCCCCTCGCTCCATGGGGGTCTGTATCCGTAACGCCTTCATGCTTGCCGGCCTCCTGCTCGGAGGTCTTTCCGTCACCCATTCGCTTCCTGTGGCAGTCGTTCTTCTCGCCGCTGCCGGCATGGGTTTATCCGTGACAAACCCCTTGATTCACACGATCGTCCAGAAAAAAACGTCTCCGGAGCTTTTGGGAAGGACATTTTCCACCATCAGCATCGGTTTTCTTGGGGGACTCATTATCGGAATGGCCTGTCTTCCGTTCCTTTTGCATTCGCTCGGAGCTTCCCGCACCGTTCTGGTCATGGGAGTCGTCCTCTTTGCGGGAGCCATTGTGGTATCGGCACCCTTGATGCGCTCCGAAAGACAGTTGCCTGCCGATAACGCGGACAACCGCAATCTGATCGGCCTTCAACAGCTTTCACCGGTTGAAGTACGGGAGGATTAATCATGAAAATTGCCATCATCTCGACCCCGTTTGTTTCTGTTCCACCGAAAAAATATGGCGGCACAGAACTTTTCCTGTACCACTTATCGGAAAAGCTGATTGACAGGGGGCACTCTGTCACCCTTTTCGCGACCGGGGACTCAAAAACGAGGGCCGAACTGGAATTTCTCTACACGGAAGGGCGATGGCCGATCAACCCGATGGACGAGTTGACCCATCTCTCTTTCGCCTTCAAAAGAATTCGGGAACACGGAGACATCGACATCATTCACCTGAATTCTCCCTATGCCCTTCCCTTCGCCGACATGATCGACGTTCCGGCAGTTGTCACCCTCCACCACACAAAAACACCGGATTTTTCGCTGACGTATCAGCAGTACCCCAAGTATCACTACGCTTCCATCAGTTACTCCCAAAAAAGCCAGGAAGCGGATCTTCCAAACTTTACGGTCATTCATCACGGTCTGGACCCCAACTGCTATCCTCCTTCCTATCATCCCGAAAACCATGTCGCATTCCTCGGACGCCTCGCTCCGGAAAAAGGACCCGATTCCGCGATCCGTGTTGCCGAAATGGCGGGAGTGCCCATCCAGATGGCCGGTGCCGTCCATTGGCTGGACACCTCGTTCTATACTCGCCAGTTACGGCCTTTACTCTCCCTTCCACATGTCAACTGGATCGGCGAAGCAGACCATATCCGGAAGGTTTCTCTCTTGCAGGGAGCGAAAGCACTTTTATTCCCGATACGCTGGTCTGAGCCTTTCGGACTCGTCATGATCGAAGCCATGCTGTGTGGAACTCCGGTCATCGCGTTTCGACGGGGCTCCGTTCCGGAGATTGTCGAGGAAAACGTGACAGGGTTTCTCGTCGATACGGAAGAAGAAATGGCGGAAGTGATTCGCACACGACTGGACACCTTTGATCGCGAAGCATGCAGAAATGCAGCTGTCCGGCGTTTCTCAACTTCCACAATGGTTGATCAATATGAACTGTTATACCAGGACGTTTTACGAAAATGGCGGGAAGAAAAATCCCTCTCCTCGAACGAACCGTTTTTGGATGAACCTTCACTGGCTGGTTCGGCCTGAACCTCATCTTCAGGTTTAAGACAAGACAGAAAGGACCGTTTACGTGAATCAAGCGACGAAGTCTCAAGGACATGTCCGGATGTCTTCCGGACAAAGAACAGCTATCCGGACCATCGAAAGCATCCAGTCCATCAGCCGAAACCTTTTGGGCAATGCACCTGTCTGTATCGTGACGAACCGGGAACCTATCGTCTATACCGAAAATCAGGATTTCAAAAGACCGGCCGGTGGTGTCAGCCAAGTTCTGCACGCCCTTCTCGAACGATTGGGAGGAGTCTGGATCGCGTCACGAGACTCGGCCGGCCCGGCTACCCTGATGGTTCCTTCCGGGAAAGGCCCGGGATACCTTCTCGAAAGAGTCAATATCCCGGACTCGTTAAAAAAACCTTTCTATGACGGGTATTCGAACGGTACGCTCTGGCCTCTCTTCCACGGAAACAGAGATCAGTTTTTTCACGATCCGGGAGATTTCATTCAGTATGACCGAGTGAACCAGATTTTTGCCAAAAAAGTCATGGACTCCTTTCGTAAAGAGCGCCCCGGAATCGTCTGGATCCACGACTATCAGCTGACTCGGGTTGCACACTGGATCCGACGGGAATCCACCGAGAATCTTCCTCCACTCGCCTTTTTCTGCCATATTCCCTGGCCCAACCCTGCAGACTTCATGCTCCTTCCGGAATGGCAATCCGTCCTTGAAGGTATCCTTTCCCATGACATCGTCGGGTTTCAGACACCTTTGCATCTCGACCTTTTCTTCAAAACAGTTCTGACTCTTCTTCCGGAAGCGGAAGTTCTCCGGGAGAATGTCGTCCAGTGGAACGGACGGCAGATCAAGGTCGTAGTGATGCCTGTCGGAATCGATCCGCAGCATTTCAGGCGGATGGCCGGTCAAACGGAGAACATTGTGGCGGCCAAGAAATTTCTCGAAAATGCGGGTGTTCCGACGGAAATTCCTTATGTCATTTCTGTCGACCGGATGGACTATACCAAAGGCCTTTTTGAACGGCTCAATATTCTGGATCGTTTTTTTACCATCTATCCTCAATGGAAAGAAAAGATCTCCTTTGTCCAGATTGCTGTTCCCACGCGATCAGGACAAAGGACGTACAAAAAGTATCAGGAAGTCCTGCGAGAACGTATCAAAGCCTTCAATCAAAAATGGACAACGAAAGATTGGCTCCCGCTTCATTCCATTGAGACAACACTTCCCCAGACACATCTTTCGGCACTTTACAAGATGGCTTCCGGCGCACTGATCACCTCCACAAATGATGGAATGAACCTGGTTGCGCAGGAATTCCTTTCATGCCAGGGCAACGGGGACGGGGTTCTTTTCCTGAGCTGCCATACCGGTTCCGCATTTGCCCTGCAGGATGCCCTTCAGATCGATCCCTACCATCCCGTGTATTCTGCAAGACAGCTGAATACCGGCTTGTCGGAGTCCTTTGGGAAGAAAGTTCAGCGCAACAAGGTTCTCAATCGTCAAATCGAACAGATGAACCTGTATGGATGGGTCTTCCGGCTATTTGAAAACCTTTAGGCAGGAGATCTGCAATCGATAAACAGATCCGTTCCGAAATTCTTTTAAACGACCCGGAGAATGCAGCGCTCTTTCTTGATTTTGATGGAACGTTAGCCCCAATTCAGGAAAAACCGGATTCTGTCCACCTGCCCGAAAATCGCCTCAGGCTTCTGAGATTCCTTTGTTTACAAATACCGGTTTTCGTCTTGTCCGGAAGATCAATCCCCGATCTTCGCAAAAGGCTTCCGATCGAAGAGCTGTCCGGCGTATCCGGCGATCATGGCGCTTCCAGAATATACAAGGGAAAAGTCCATGCGGACCCGAACGCGGAAAGCGCCCGGGAACAAATTCTTCCTCTTGCCACACTGCTCAAGGAAATAACGGATGAATGGCCAGGAGCCTATCTGGAAATCAAGCAGTTCAGTCTATCGTTGCATTATCGACAGCTGGCGATCGAACGACATGAAGAGTTTTTTGGAGTTATAGAAAAAACATTCCGACAGGTACATCCAGAGAATCTGGAAATGAAGGCTGGAAAATGCGTTTTTGAATTCCGGCATTCTGGAATCAACAAGGAATCCGCATTGCAATGGTTTCTCCAACGCCTCTCGGATGAACCAGAAGACCGGAGGACATTATCCGGATCCGGCCCTTATCCTGTCATGATCGGGGATGACACGACAGACTGGAACTCCATCAAGATGGCAATCCATCTGGGGGGACATGGAATTTGGGTTGGAGACAACCTGCCCGACTCGTCTCTTCCCCATCCTGCTCGACTTTCCTCACCGGATCATGTCTGGGAATGGCTGAAACAATCCTGGAGACTTGTTGACTCAAACCCCTAAGGCTTGACGGAAGATGTCGACAGATAATCCGATAATGCTTTCTCCCATGTCTGAAAATGGATCCCATACTTCCCGACCTTTTCCTTTGACAAAACGGAATAAGAGGGCCTCCGGGCCTTGGCGCCATATTCAGATTGAAGAACTGCCCGGACATCCGGAGCCAGCTTCACCATATTGAAGATCGTTTCTGCAAATTCAAACCAGGAACATTCTCCTTCGTTTGTCATATGATAGAGTCCTCCCTTTGGAGAACACTGAATCAATTTGTATGTATTTTGTGACAAATCCCATGTTGAAGTTGGAGTCACAATCTGGTCCGAAACAACACGGAGAGTCTTATCCCCACGTCCCAACTGAAGCATCAGTTCAACGAAATTTCTTTTGAGGTGAGTTCCGCGATGACGCCCATAAAGCCCGCACGTTCTTATAACAAGGGCATCCGGATTTCTGTTTAGAACCATACACTCACCTGCCCACTTGGAAACTCCATAAACGGAAAGAGGACGAGCTTCATCCGTCTCTTGAAAAGGCATTCGGAATTCCCTTTTCTCCTCATATTCGCCAAACACATAGTCGGTCGAGAATGTGATGAAAAGGATATCTTTCTTACGACAGTAGCCAGCAAGTCTGGAGGGGGCTTCGGAGTTTAGACGAAAAGCCTCCCCGATCTCCTCTTCTGCCTTGTCGACATCATTATATGCGGCCGTATTTATAAGGACATCCAGAGAAAGAGAATCCAACGTTTTTAAATGTGCGGGGTTTTCAAGGTCGAAATACGGGCGATCAAGCTTTTCCACTCTGTCCTTCTCCGAAGCATTCAGGCAGAGGTCTGCACCGAGTTGTCCACGTGTACCGATAATACCAATATTCATCTTATCCCCGAGAGAGTGGAAAACTTGATCGAAGCAATCGTAGAAATATGTCCTGAGCCAGAGCCTGATCGATAAGAATCGGTATTGAAAAATATGTAGTCTTATTGCGGAAGTTTTTTGAAGATAAAGGTTCCACCATTTGTGACCACTGTAATTGGCGGAGCATTTTTGAGATGAAAACGATAACGGACATAATGGGGTAAAACTTCAACGGAATCCATTTTCCCCTGATTTTCGTGAATGGCATTTTTAATCAGGATGAGTCGGATTGTCGGAGGTGCATGGAACTCGAAGAGATCATGACCGCGGTATAGGAGTTCACTGTTTCTGAGGCGATATTCTTCTTCGACGGCCTTTTCTTTAATCTGGCCTGGCGTGAGGCCCTTTGCATTCAGAATATAGGCCTCACGACTGTAAAGAAGATTTTGAGAATCAAGAGACTTTCGAACCAAAACAAGGGCGAGGATAATACCCAAAAACGTAACCCCCAACAATATCCATATTGTCTGGAGTTGCTTTTGAATATTTAGTTCCAAGTCATCCCCGGGATAGATCGATCAAGATTGTGAAGCTACTTCCTTATTGGTGTCTTTTGTCTCATCTGACGATTTTTTCTTTGGCTTCTGGCTCTCACGAACCGCCTTCCTCTTGTCCGAAAGGGAGCGCCCGGATTCTACGAGTTCGAGAATGGCCATCTCAGCTCCGTCACCAATCCTCCGACGAGTCTTGATGATACGGGTATATCCGCCAGCGCGCGTAGAAAACCGGGGAGCAATCTCGTCCAGAAGGTGAAACGCTACATCCTTGTCCCGGATAGTTTTGAGCAAGTCACGAAGATTATTGATGTTTTTGACTCTAGCCTTTGTAATCATCTTTTCGATCATTGGCTTCAGTTCTTTGGCTTTCATTGTTGTTGTTTCAATTTTTTCGTGCTCAAAGAAAGAAGTAATCATAGAACGAAACATCGCTTGTCGGTGACGCGAATCCCTGCCGAACTGACGTCCTTGCATCCTGTGTCTCATAAGCCTCGTCCTTAGCGTCTAAAGAAATCACCGAGAGATTGATTAATCCTTGGTGGTCAGTTCCATCCCTAATGTCAGTCCCATATTGGAAAGAACTGTCTTGATCTCATTTAAGGATTTACGTCCAAAGTTTTTAGTCTTAAGCAGCTCATTTTCCGTCTTTTGGATAAGGTCTCCCACCGTCTTGATGTCCGCATTCTTTAAACAATTAGATGCGCGAACAGAAAGTTCAAGATCCAGCACATTCCTTGTCAGGAGATCTTCCCCAATTTCTTCAACTTTCATCGTAGGTTTGGGTGAATCCGGAATGAGGTGGTCTGTGTCTTCAATAACGAAAAGATCCAGGTGGTCTTTTAAAATCAAAGCCGCCTGAGACAACGCTTCTTCAGGGGTCAGACTTCCATCCGTCTCTATGTCAAGCGTCAGTTTGTCGTAGTCCGTCATGCGACCGACCCGTGTACTATCCACCGTAAAATTTACTTTCTTTAACGGGGTAAAAACAGCGTCGATCGGAATAACGCCAACCTCGAGGGATTCAGCCTTGTTTCGTTCAGCGGAAACGTAACCTCTGCCGGTTTCGATGCGCAAATCCATTTCGATGGAAGCGCCTTTGTCGAGAGTCGCAATGTGATGTCCGGGATCAAGTATATCAATCACTCCACCGGTTGAAATGTCACCGGCAGTGACATATTTTTGCCCAGACACCTTCAGGTGAACCCAATGCGGCTCTGCTTCATGAGACTTCACCCGAACTTCCTTCAGATTCAAAATGATGTCCGAAACATCTTCCAGAACACCTGGAATATTAGAAAACTCATGGAAAACACCTCGAAAGCGTACAGCGGTAATCGCTGCCCCCTTTATTGAGGAAAGAAGGATACGACGCAAGGAGTTTCCTAAAGTTGTTCCATATCCCCTTTCAAATGGTTCGGCAATCACCCGCAGGAATCTGTCTGTTTGGGTATCCCGATCAAAACTCAAGGACTTTGGCATCTGAAAGTCCCGAACACTGTTCATCAGTGACTCCTTAATCAAATTGTCAAACGATCCCAAAAGATAGTTATCGTGAATAAAGTTCGACAATCAAGTTTTCAGAAATCAAAATATTAATTTCTTCTCTCTTTGGCTGTTCGCGAACAACTGCAGAAAATTGCTCTTTTTGAACATCCAGCCAAGTTGGAGTAACTCCTCGTGTTTCAGCATCACGGAGATTTTCTTTGAACCGATCGTTAGATCTGGACTTTTCGCGAAGGCTGACAACATCCGAAACCTTACACTGAAAAGAGGGAATATTAACTTTCCGTCCATTGACTTCCATATGTCCGTGAGTAACAAGCATCCGCGCTTCATTACGCGACGTACCAAGTCCCATCCGGTAAACGACGCTATCAAGACGAAGCTCAAGGCCAGAAAGAAGTGATTCTCCGGTAACACCTTTTTTGCTGGAAGCTCTTTCAAAAGCATTTCTAAATTGCTTCTCCAGAACACCGAAGATTCTTTTAACTTTTTGTTTTTCTCGGAGCTGGAGGCCATAGTCGGATATTTTTGCACGACTTTGACCGTGTTGACCCGGAGGATAAGACCGTCTGTCTATGGCGCATTTAGTAGAAAGACAACGAACACCCTTCAAGAAAAGCTTTACACCTTCTCTACGACAAAAACGGCAAACCGAACCTCTATATCGAGCCAATCCATTCTCCTTTAAAAAATACAGTGCTTAAGGAACAATAAAGTAATAAGTTCTAAACGCGTCTACGTTTTGGAGGACGGCACCCGTTGTGAGGGATAGGGGTCACATCCTTGATAAGATTAATCTTGAGGCCAAAAGTTTGAAGAGCTCTAATTGCGGACTCTCTTCCGGCTCCAGGACCTTTTACGTAAACATCACACGTTTTCATTCCGGAGTCTACCGCTTTCTTGGCAGCCACTTCAGCTGCCTTTTGAGCGGCAAAGGGAGTGCTCTTCCTCGATCCCTTGAAGCCTTGAGCTCCAGAACTCGACCACGAAACAACGTCACCGTTCGGGTCCGCAAAGGAAATGATTGTGTTGTTGAAAGAAGCGTGAATATGAACGATCCCAACAGGAACGTTCTTTTTTTCTTTTTTCTTTGTAACCTTCTTTGTCCCCATCGAACCCCCAAATTACAGCAAAATCTAAATAAAACGAATTGTCCTGTTAGCCGGTTTTTTTCTTTCCGCCAATACCTTTTTTCGGACCTTTTCGTGTCCTTGCGTTGGTTTTTGTTCGTTGTCCGCGGACGGGAAGGCCTCTCCTGTGCCTTAAACCAACATAGCAACCTATATCCATCTTCCGCTTAATGTTCTGGGTGACTTGACGTCTCAAGTCGCCTTCGACCAAATATGTTTTTTCGATGATCTCCCTTAAACTGGCAACCTCTTCATCTGTCAGGTCTTTCACTCGCCGGTTGGGATCAATTGAAGTATTGGTGAGAATCGACAATGAAGTTGACCGTCCAATACCGAAAATGTACGTTAGGGCAATCTCAACTCTTTTATTTCTCGGAAGGTCAATTCCAACAATACGAGCCAAATCGTTCTCCTTTTATCCTTGTCTTTGTTTATGACGTGGGTTTTCACATTTAACGCGTAAAATACCTTTTCTACGAATGATCTTGCATTTTGTACAAATAGGCTTAACAGAGGCCCTAACTTTCATTCTTATGCTCCCTATTTAAAGCGGTAAGTTATTCGACCTCGGGTCAGGTCGTATGGGGACAATTCCAAAGTCACTTTGTCGCCAGGAAGAATCTTAATGTAATGCATTCTCATTTTGCCTGAAATATGTGCAAGAACTTTGTGACCATTTTCAAGCTCGACCCTGAACATTGCATTAGGAAGTGTTTCCAAGACAGTTCCTTGTACCTCGATAATATCTTCCTTCGGCAAACAACCCTCCTACGCGGCCATATCCGGGGTAGACAGAATAATGGGACCATCTTTCAAAATAGCAACCGTGTGTTCAAAATGGGCAGATAGTTTTCTATCTTTTGTTACTGCTGTCCAACCATCCGACAGAATCTCGGTCTCATAAGTTCCTTCGTTGATCATAGGTTCTATGGCCAAAACCATGCCAACTTCAAGCTTGAGACCTTTTCCTTTTGGCCCAAAGTTTGGGATCTGGGGTTCTTCATGCAACCGTTTACCTATACCATGACCTACGAAATTACGAACGACCGAAAATCCGTGTGATTCAGCATAAGACTGAACGGCGTATGAAATATCGCCTATCCTATTTCCCGGCCGGGCCTGAGCTATCCCCTTCATCAACGATTCTTGGGTGACTGACATTAACTTATTAGCTCTGTCCGAAACGACGCCAACAGGAATCGTCATAGCCGAATCCCCATAATATCCATCAAGAACAATTCCGTAATCAATTCCTACAATATCCCCATCCTTCAATAAGTAATCGTTGGGAATGCCATGAACGACAACATGATTCACAGAAACACACAAAGACGCAGGATAAGAGCGATACCCCTTAAAGGCGGGAATCCCTTTCTGGCTCAGAGCGTGTTCCTCTGCAATCTTGTCGAGCTCTTTTAAAGACACTCCTGGTCTGATAGCTGCCTTAATTTTCAAAAGCCCATTAGCCACAGCTACAGAGGCTCTTTTAATCTTTTCGATTTCTTCATTATTTTTCAAATAGATCATATTCAGTTCAATTCTGAAAATATTTGCTTTATCCGAGAAAAAACATTCTCAATGGAAGAACTGGCATCCACCTTCATGAGAATATTTTTTTGCCGATAATACTCCAAGAGTGGCTTAGTAGTTTCCCAATAGATAACAGATCGTTTCCGAATAACGTCTTCATTGTCATCGGCCCTTTGAACAAGCTCGACTGAACAATAGTCACAAAGGGAATCCTTTTTGGGTGGAGCAAATAGAATGTGATATGTCCGCTGACAATTAGGACACAATCTTCTTCCCGTTAGCCTTACAATTCTTTCCTCTTCGTCCATAGAAAACTCTATTGCCAATCCGACATTATGACACAAAGAAGACAGAATTACATCAAGGCCTTCGGCTTGATGTAGTGTTCTCGGAAAACCATCCAGAATAAAGCCAATCCCGTTAGGAATTTTTGCGATTTTTCCTTTAATCAAGTCCAGGACAAGTTGATCGGGAACCAACTTGCCAGAGTCCATGTAAGTTTTAGCTTCAATTCCCAAGGGCGTATTATTTTTCAAAGCTTCCCTTAACAAATCCCCTGTTGCAAATTTCGGTATTGAGAAAGCATCTGCTAGTAAAGATGCTTGTGTTCCTTTTCCAACCCCTGGAGGACCAATAAAAATAACTACCGATTTAAACATAATTATGCGGTCCTCCCTTTAATGCGCGTTTTTTTCAGGATTCCTTCATAATTTCTGGACATCATATAAGACTCAATTTGCTGTGCAGTATCCAGAGAAACACCGATTACAATCAGGAGGGAAGTTCCCCCGAAATAAAAAGGAACATGCAACTGATAAATGAGAAGTTCCGGGATAACACAAACAATAGAAAGGTAAAGGGCACCCACAAAAGTAATGCGGTTCATAACCCGATACAGATACTCAACAGTTTTTTGACCAGGCCTTATTCCAGGAACGTATCCGCCATACTTTTGCATGTTTTCAGCTATGTCTGTTGGATTTAAAACTACAGCTGTATAAAAGAAGCAAAAGAAAACAATCAACAGAACATATAAGCCTGTATAAGAGAAGCTGCCGGGAGATAATGATTTTCCAAACGATTGTATCCATGGAACTGAAACAAATCCTGCAATGATGGCAGGGAAAGAAATCAGAGAGCTTGCAAAGATCGGGGGTATGACCCCCGCTGTGTTTATTTTAAACGGGATATGGGTTGATTGCCCGCCCATCATCTTATTCCCAACAAGTCTTTTGGCATATTGAATAGGGATTTTTCTTCTTGCTGTTTCAATAAACACAATGGAAGTAACGATGAAGAAAATCATGACAAGAAGGGCAAGAATCAGAAATCCTGAAATTTCACCCTGGTTATATAACTTGTATGTATTAATGATTGCAGCAGGAAGACGAGCAATAATCCCGGAGAAAATAATAAGGCTAATCCCGTTACCAACGCCTCTTTCTGTAATCTGTTCCCCTATCCACATCACAAAGGTCGTTGCAGCCGTTAAAGTTATGACAACGATAAAACGAAAAGCCCAGCCTGGATGTGGGACAAATTGTCCGTTATTCATACCTTCAAGCCCTAATGCAATCCCAAAAGACTGAACAAGAGCGATTATAACAGTTAAATAGCGTGTATACCGGGTGATGATCTTCCTGCCCCGCTCACCCTCCTTCGCCATTGCCTGTAGCGTTGGATGTACAACGGTCAGTAACTGTAAAATAATGGATGCTGAAATATAGGGCATAATTCCCAATGCAAATATAGTCAGTCGGGAAAGGGCTCCTCCGGAGAACATATCAAAGAAGCCAATAAGCGCTCCTCCATTTTGATGGAGAAATTGGGAAAGGGCATTCCCATTAACTCCAGGAGTAGGTATATACGCACCAATCCGATATACAGCAAGCATACCAATAGTGAAAAGTATGCGTTGACGCAATTCGGGAATCTTACCTATATTTTCAAAAGTATGAAGTATACGGGCGAGCAAGTTAAATCCTGAAGTTTAATTTCAATTGAGTGTTGAAACTACGCTACCACCCGCAGCCTCGATTTTTTGTTGAGCCGTCTTACTGATTTCAAGGTCCTGAATTATGTAGGGCTTTGTGGGTTCACCTTCTGCAAGAATCTTAATCCTCTGTACACTTGGCTTTACCAAACCCGCATTTAACAGAGCCTCAGCGGAAACAAGTCCATCAGGGAAGTCAAATTCCTCTAAAGTTGCAATATTAAAGACTGAAGTCGCAACTTTATGTGGGCTTTTGAAACCTCTTTTGGGAATACGAAGAATTAACGGCATCTGTCCGCCTTCGAATCCCGGGGGCTTAACTCCACCAGATCGTGCATGTTGCCCCTTATGTCCTTTAGTGGATGTTTTTCCATGACCAGATCCTGGTCCACGTCCGACCCTTTTCTTCCTTTTATTTGAGCCTGGCGCTGGATATAAGTCGTGAATTTTCATCGAACTCCCAATCTATTGTTCATTTATTTATTAGAAACTAAGACCATGTGTTGGGCCTTCTTGATCATTCCTAAAATTGAAGGAGATGAAAAATGCACAACCTTTTGATTGATGTGTCTCAGACCCAACGCTAAAATAACTTTTTTAATTTTTAAAGGAGTACCAATAAGACTTTTTTTGAGAGTAATTTCAAGCTCAACGTATTCATTAGACATTGAACACCGTTACTTTCTAAAAGGGTTTGAATCTTTATGCAGAGGTTTTTCTCTCCAACATAACATCATGGTAGCTTCTGAGCTTTTTTAAACCTTCAATTGTCGCTCTGACGACATTATACGGATTTCCCGATCCTAGGGACTTGCAAAGAATATTCGAAACTCCCAACACCTCCATAACAGCGCGAACGGCTCCCCCTGCAATCATACCGGTGCCTTCAGATGCCGGTTTAATCAATACATCTTCTGCACCGAAGTGTCCGATCACTTCATGTGGAACAGTCGTTTGCTGTAGAGGAATAGAAACCAGATTTTTTTTTGCATTCTCAACGGCTTTTTTAATAGCATCCGGAACTTCGCCGGCTTTTCCTTTTCCGAATCCGACAACTCCATTCCCGTTTCCGACAACAACAAGTGCGGAAAACGAAAACCGTTTACCACCTTTAACAACCTTTGAAACTCTGTTAATAAATACAACTTTGTCTTTCAGGGAGTTCTGATCAATTTTTTGAACAATCACTGAGTACACTCCATCTATTGACACTCTAGAATTGAAGGCCGGACTCTCTTGCTCCTTCAGCCAGGGCCTTAATTCGTCCATGATAAAGATAACCGCTTCTGTCAAAGACAACTTTTTGAATATTTTTTTCTATTGCTAACTTGCCTATCAATTTTCCGACTTCCTTAGCAGTTTCCGTTGAGTCTTTGGATCCAGAAAATCCTTTGAGAGATGATGCGGAAACGATCGTTTTCCCGATGTTATCGTCAATCAATTGAGCGTAAATATACTTAAGGCTTCTAAAGACGGTTAACCGAGGACGGTCAGATGTCCCCTTAATTTTCTTTCTTACTCGTTCATGTTTTGATTTTCGAATCGTAATACGATAACTTCTGGACACGGTTTCTTTCTCCTCATTAAAGATGAGCAGAGTTACTTTTTACCTGTTTTACCTTCTTTTCGAAGGATCTTCTCACCGCTGTACTTAATACCTTTGCCTTTATAAGGCTCTGGTGGGCGTATACTTCTTACATCAGCTGCGAATTGTCCAAGCAGTTCCTTGTCCGGAGAGGATAATGTGATAATTGTCTGTTTTTCTATAGAAGCTTTTATCGATTCCGGAAGAACGAATTCCACTGTGTGAGTGAATCCGACATTTAACGTTAAAGTTTTTCCATTTAATTGAGCCCTATACCCGACCCCATTCAGCTCTAGCACTTTCTTAAATTGTTCACTAACTCCTTTAACCTTGTTTGCAATCAAAGTCCGATGCAACCCATGAAACGCTTTGTGGGAGGGGTCATCAGACGGCCTTTTTAAAAACATAGAATTTCCTTGCTTTTCAATAGAAAAACCTTGGGGAATTCTATGTTTAAGCTCACCAAAAGGGCCTTTAAAAGTTAACAATCCATTCTCTTCATTTGTCTGAACATTTGAAGGAATGATAATTGGCATTTTTCCAATACGAGACATTTTTCTCTCCAAACCCTTGCTAGTTCAGTATCACCAAACTTGGCAAATAACTTCACCGCCAATATGAAGGGATTTAGCTTTTGAATCCGTCATCAGTCCCTTAGATGTCGAAATAATGGTGATACCTACCCCGCCCATCAGGGATTTGTAATCTTGAGCTTTTCGGTAAACTCTTAGGCCTGGGGTAGAAATGCGTTTAATCCCTTTCAGTACCCGCTCGCGGTCTCGGACATACCGAAGCTTAACATGAAGGTCTTTCTTCCCATTGGCTTCGATCGTTTGAAATGCGGATATAAACCCTTCCTCCAACAGAATCTTCAGCAACTCTTCTTTGATCTTAGAATGCTGGCATTCAACTCGTTCGTAAAGGCGCATGTTTGCATTTCGAATGCGGGTCAATAAGTCCGCAATCGGATCAGTCATTGACATTCAATACCTCCTAATACAATTATGCTTACCAGGAAGATTTCGTAATCCCTGGTATCTCACCCTGCAGTGCCAAATTCCTGAAGCATATCCTGCAAAGCTTAAATTCTCTAATATATCCTTTTGGTCTTCCGCAAAGATTACATCTGCTATACTGGCGAACCTTAAACTTAGGGGTTCGTCCCCACTTCACAATCAGAGATTTACGAGACAATTTGATCCTCCTGGATTTCTTACTTTCTAAACGGAATACCTAGGTGCCTTAAAAGGGCTCTGCCTTCATTGTCCGTACGAGCTGTAGTAGAAAAAGTAATATCCATTCCATGAAAAAGAGAGACTTCATCGTACTTTATTTCAGGGAAAATGATTTGTTCTCTTAATCCGGTCGTAAAGTTTCCTCTACCATCAAAAGCTTTATCATTCAGACCCTTAAAATCTCTAATCCGCGGGAGGGCTATTGAGATAAACCGATCAAGGAATTCCCACATCTTATTACCTCTAAGAGTCACCATAGACCCAATCGGCATGCCTTCTCTAAGCTTAAATCCAGCAATCGATTTCCTTGCCTTCGTCTTAACAGCTTTTTGGCCGGAAATAAGCTCGAGCTCCTTTACCGCTGAGTCTAATAGTTTGGGGTTCGCCACTGCCTCTCCAAGTCCCACATTAATTGTAATCTTTGAGAGTTTGGGCGCCTCCATAACGTTCTTGAGGGATAATTCGTTGATCAAAGCACCTCGAATGGACTCCTCATACTTTTTCTTAAGGCGAGGAACAGGAGCAGGTTCCATTCGAATACCGGAGGCACTTGGATTGTCTTGATGCTCTACAGGAATAGCATCTTTCTTTGAAGATTTTGGTTTTGAAGCAGACTGTTTGCTTTTTCCAGTACCGGAATTCTTTTTGCTCTGTTCCATCTTCACCCTTTACAACATGAAAATTATTTGTCGATATGCTCTTGACAATGTTTGCAAACGCGGACTTTTTTCCCGTCAGAGAGTATAGAATGAGAAATCCGAGTTGGCTTGTGACAGCCAGGACAAACGAGCATCACCCGAGAGGCTCCAAGGTAGTTTTCGCGCTTCACAAAACCACCTTGGGGATGATTTTGATCAGGTTTGATAGCCTTAGTAATCTGGTTCACATTTTCCACAATAACTTTATTTGAAGATCGGTCAACCTTGAGGATTAAACCTTCTTTTCCCTTATCCTTTCCGGAAAGGACTTTAACTTTGTCATTTTTCCGTAGTGAAGGGAATGCAACTTTTGATTGTTCCGAGTTTTTAATCTTCATTTTATCCTCTGAACTAAATAACTTCTGGAGCCAAAGAAAGAATTTTCATAAACTTGCGTTGACGTAGTTCACGGGCTACGGGACCAAAAATTCGCGTTCCTATTGGTTCACCCTGTGCATTGATGAGGACTGCAGCATTTTGGTCAAATCGAATATAAGAGCCATCGATTCGTCGAACTTCTTTAACAGTTCTGACCACAACCGCCTTAGCAACATCCCCTTTTTTCACAGAAGCATTAGGTGTCGCCTCTTTGACTGAAACCACAATCGTATCACCCAAAGATGCGTACCGTCTACGACTTCCGCCCATGATATGAAAACACATCACCTTTTTTGCACCGGAGTTATCAGCCACTTCAAGAATTGATCTTAACTGGATCATGTTGATTGCACCTTTATAGGCAAGATAAGTGATCTAATTCAATTAATTGACTTAGGCTTTGAAATTACGCGCAGTACTCGATGGCTTTTATCCTTACTCATAGGACGGGTAGAAATGACCTCCACTACTGAACCAATTTCAATGGGTTCGGCCGTGTGGGCCTTAATTCGTGTTCGTCTTGAAACAACTTTGTGGTATAGAGGATGCAAAACTCTTCGTTGAACTTCGACAACAACTGTCTTCATCATTTTATTTCCAACAACAATACCCTGGAGTTGTGCTATTTTTTTAGGATTCGCTGAAGCGGATTCGAGACGGTCAGACATTTTCAGACATCTTCCTCTCTGTCAGGATCGTTAACATTCGGGAAACATCTTTTTTGTACTCTTTTAAAAGATGAGGCTTATCAAGCCTCCCGTTCACCCGTTGAATACGAAGCATCAAAAGTTCCCTTCGCAGTTCTTTGATTTTGTCTAAGATCTCTGCCTCGGATAAGGTCTTAATATCGGTAACCTTCATGCCTCTTCACCTCTAGTTACAATCTTTGTTGCCATCGGCATCTTATATGAAGCCAATCTTAAGGCTTCTTGGGCAATCTCGGGAGATACCCCTTCCATCTCGAAAATGATACGACCTGGTTTAATAACTGCAACCCAGTACTCCGGGTTCCCCTTTCCAGATCCCATTCGCGTTTCTGCGGGCTTCTTTGTAATTGGTTTGTCTGGAAAAACCCGAATCCATACCTTACCACCGCGCTTGACATACCGCGTAATTGCGATACGCCCGGCTTCGATTTGTCGGGCGGTCAGCCAAACTGGCTCTAAAGCTTTCAACCCAAAGTCACCAAATGCAAGTTCGGACCCTCGATAGGCTTTCCCTTTGAGGTTCCCTTTCATCATCTTTCTATGTTTAACTTTTTTCGGACTAAGCATCTATTGGCGACCCCGTCTTTCTTTGGGTTTGGGTGCCGACTCTTCTTGTCCCGGAAGAATTTCTCCGCGATAAACCCAAACCTTTACACCAATTTTTCCAAAAGTTGTTGAAGATTCAGCGAATCCAAAATCAATATCTGCCCGTAAAGTATGGAGAGGAACTCTACCCTCTCGATACCATTCCGTCCTTGCTATTTCAGCGCCACCCAATCTTCCTGCGCAGCATATTTTTACCCCAAGAGCGCCAAAACGAAGTGCTGAGGATACACTTTTTTTCATAGCGCGTCTATAGGAAATCCGCTTTTCAAGTTGGGAAGCTACAGATTCTGCTATTAACTGTGCTTCTAGCTCGGGTTTTTTAATTTCTTTAATATTGATTGAGACATGAGATTTTGTCGTCTCTTCTAATTCGGTCTTCAGCTTTTCAATTTCGAGACCTTTCTTTCCAATAATCAGACCTGGTCGAGCGGTATGAATAGAAATCCTTGCAAGTGCATCTTTCCCTGTCCGTTCAATCTCGATTTTAGCTATACCAGCGTGAAAGAGTTTCTTCTTAACCATCTTTCTTATTTTAAGATCTTCGTGAAGAAGGTCAGCAAAACCTTTTTGCGCATACCACCGTGAACTCCAAGTCTTGATATACCCTAACCGGAATCCTATCGGATGAACCTTTTGTCCCAAGTGGGTCTCCTTAAGCAGTTAATCAGAAACAATGATAGTTAAGTGTGAAGTCCTCTTTTTAATGGAATACGCTCGTCCCATCGCACGAGGTTGCATACGCTTAGCGATAGGTCCGACATCCACAAAAATTTCTGAAACTCTCAAATCCGATGGAGACCCTATTTTTTTTTCTACAGCATTACTAACGGCGGATTTAAGAGTCTTTTCAACGACCCGTACTGCTCCACGGGTTGTCACATTCAATAAAGCAAATGCTTCACCAACAGACTTCCCGCGAATAGCATCGGCTACATATCTGACTTTTCGTGGAGCAATTCGGATATACCTGTACTTTGCTATGGCTGTAGCCACATTCAACTCCTTGACTTTAACCTATTTTCTCGTGGATTTCTCGACCTTTGAGCCACCATGGGATTTAAAAAGCCTTGTCGGAGAAAACTCTCCTAGCTTATGGCCGACCATGTTTTCTGTAACATATACTGGAACAAATTTTTTACCGTTGTGAACTGACAACGTGAAACCAATCATGTCCGGAATTATCATAGAACGGCGTGACCATGTTTTGATCATTTTTCTATCGTTCGGATTTTGGGATTTATTCACTTTATCTAAAAGATGTTGATCAACAAATGGCCCTTTTTTAATAGATCGTGGCATGATCCTAACCCTTCCTATTTTCTTCTTCTAATAATAAAGCTGTCTGTTCGTGGATTGGATCGTGTTTTGAAACCTTTGGATGGTTGACCCCAAGGAGAACAGGGATGGCGACCGCCAGAGGACTTACCCTCACCTCCTCCAAGTGGATGGTCAACTGGATTCATTGCCACTCCACGAACATGTGGCCGTTTTCCTAACCATCTTGATCTGCCAGCTTTTCCGATTGAAATATTTTCATGTTCCAAGTTTCCGACTTGACCGATGGATGCTTTACACTTTCCGTGAATCTTTCTCATTTCCCCAGAAGGCATTTTCAGAATCACGTAATCATTTTCCCGACCAAGTATCTGTGCATATGAACCCGCCGTTCTGGCAATCTTTCCGCCAGCTCCGATCTTATATTCGATATTATGAACGATCGTACCTAATGGGATCTGCGAAAGTTCAAGAGTGTTTCCGGGTTTAATATCGGACCCTGGTCCAGACTGGACAGTATCATTAACTTTAAGTCCGACAGGTGCTAGAATATACGCACGTTCTCCGTCTGCGTAACAGATAAGCGCAATCCTTGCAGACCTGTTGGGATCGTATTCGATAGATTCAACCTTAGCCGCAATGCCATCCTTGATACGTTTAAAATCAATGATCCGATAGGATTTCTTATGTCCTCCTCCGCGATGTCTAGAGGTAAGCTTTCCCTTGTTATTTCGGCCACCGCTAGAGATGAGGGGTTCTGTTAATGGCTTGTATGGCTTATCAGTGGTAATTTCCTCAAATGAGTATCCTGTTTTATACCTGGTTGCCGGAGATGTAGGATTGTATTTCTTGACTGCCATTCTCAAGCTCCCTCAAAAATATCTAGTTTATGTCCCGGATAAAGAGTAACGTAAGCCCTTTTTCTGTCAGGATACTGGCCTTCAAAGCGACCAAGTCTCTTTGACTTCCCTTTACGAGTTACAGTCCTTACCGATTGAACCTTTACCTTGAAAATGGATTCAATAGCTTTTGCTATATCGATTTTATTCGAGTCCTTACGAACATGAAATTCATAAGTTCTATGGGATTCTCGAAGAAGGTCCGCTTTTTCCGTTTGAATCGGACGAATCAAAATTTCAGATAGATCCATTATTATTCTCCCCGTGAAGAAGCTTGCTGAGGCTTTCGAATGCTTCTTTGGAAACAAGAACCTTATCTGCAATTAACAAGTCATAAGGATTGACTTGGTGAGGAAGAAGAATTTCGAGACCAGGAATATTTCGACACGAAAAATACATATTCTCAGTCAATCCATTGTCTATAAAAAGGATTCGTTCTTCACCAGGCAACAAAGACCATTTATTAAAAAGAGATATGGTGTCCTTGGTTTTCCTTGATGGAACGTCTAATGATTCAACGATGAAGAGTGTTTTGGATTCCAGATGGGCAAGGAAGGCGTTTTTAACTGCCAGGACGACCTTTTTGGAAGGTTGGCGATAAAAGTAGTCTCTTGGACGAGGTCCGAAAATAACGGCCCCCCCCCTCCACTGAGGAGCTCTCGTTGAACCTTGGCGAGCCCTACCTGTTCCTTTTTGTCGATAAGGTTTTTTTCCGCCACCTGAAACTTCTCCCCGGGTTTTCGTGGATGCGGTTCCAGATCGAATACCAGCCTGCTGCATCTTAACGATTTCATGCAGGAGAGGCACATTGATCAACTCAACTTCCTCAGAAGAAACCGCCAATTCAATCGTCTTGAGAGTTGAACCATCTAGTCCCACCATCTGAATATCCATAACTTCCTTCCGTCAAAAAAAATAAAAAATTAGGAGAAGCTGTTCTTATTGACGATAACGAAAGATCCGTTAGCTCCCGGAACCGCACCTTTAATAAAAAGAAGGTTAGCCTCGGGTTTAACCGCTACAAGTTTAAGATTTTTGACAGTTATTCTTTTGTCACCCATATGCCCTGGAAGCTTCTTGTTTTTGAGCACTCTAGAAGGGTATGCAGAGGAACCGATAGATCCCGGTTCCCGATGGAACATAGAACCATGGGTAGCATCACCACCTCTAAAATGGTGCCTTTTCATGACACCAGCAAATCCTTTTCCTTTGGATTGACCAGTTATATCGAGAGAATCCCCTTCTTTGAATATCTCGACAGTCAGAATGCTTCCTGGTGTTTGGGGTTGGGCATCAACTCGAACTTCGCGGATGTATCGATAAAGATTTTTTGCATATTTTTGTTGATGGCCTCGTTCCGGTTTATTCAAGTATTTTGGAGAAACTGGAAAATAGCCTATTTGAGCAGCGGAATATCCCTCTTTTTCAGGCGTTTTTACCTGCAATACTTCACAAGGTCCAGCTTCTACAATTGTGACAGAGACAGCTTGACCAGTCGGAAGGTAAATCTGGGTCATTCCCAATTTACGACCTAATAAAGTTTTCAATCTCTTCGCTCCTACACCTTACAGCTTAATTTCGACATCAACTCCTGAAGGGAGCTCAAGTTTCATCAATGCGTCCACCGTTTCAGGGGTTGGCTCCAAAATATCTAAAAGTCGTTTATGCGTTCTCCGTTCAAATTGTTCCCTCGATTTTTTATCGACATGAGGAGAACGAAGAACTGTATATTTTTCGATTTTTGTAGGCAAAGGGATTGGGCCTTTTACTGTAGCTCCCGTTCTTTTTGCTGTAGAAACAATCTCAAGCAAGGATTGATCCAGGAGTCTGTAATCGTATCCTTTTAGACGAATCCGAATTTTTTGATCCAAGGTATTTCCTCCAAATCTAAAAAACTGAATTACTGGATCACCTTGGTAATAACGCCCGCGCCTACCGTCCGGCCACCTTCCCTTATCGCAAAACGCAACCCGTCTTCCATTGCGATCGGTGTAATCAACGTCACCTTGATCCGAATGTTGTCTCCGGGCATCACCATTTCCACCCCTTCCGACAACGTCACCACTCCCGTCACGTCGGTTGTCCGAAAGTAAAACTGCGGCCGATATCCGTTAAAGAATGGCGTGTGCCGACCACCCTCTTCTTTCGTCAAGATATAGGCTTCCGCTTCGAATACCGTATGCGGCTTGATGCTGCCAGGCTTCGACAACACCATTCCCCGCTCCACGTCTTCCTTTTTCGTTCCGCGAAGCAGCAGCCCCACATTGTCTCCGGCCTGCCCCATATCCAGTATCTTCCGGAACATTTCCACGCCTGTCACCACCGACTTCTGCGTGTCCCGAATCCCAACGATCTCGACTTCTTCTCCGACCTTGACCTGCCCTCGTTCCACTCGACCCGTCACCACTGTCCCGCGTCCGCTGATCGAAAACACATCTTCCACCGGCATCAAGAACGGCTTGTCCACATCTCGTGTCGGCGTCGGGACATATTCGTCCACCGTATCCATCAACTTCAGAATCGGCGAGCAAGCCGCGCATTCCCTCTTCCCGCATCCGCATTCCAGTGCCTTCAGCGCTGAACCCCGCGTCACCGGTATCACATCCCCCGGAAAATCGTACTTCGACAGCAGCTCCCGCACTTCCAGCTCCACCAGTTCCAGAAGCTCCGGATCATCCACCATGTCCGCCTTGTTCAGAAACACCACAATGTACGGAACACCTACCTGCCGCGCCAGCAAAATGTGCTCCCGCGTCTGCGGCATCGGTCCGTCTGCGGCCGATACGACCAGGATCGCTCCGTCCATCTGCGCCGCTCCCGTGATCATGTTTTTCACATAATCCGCATGCCCGGGGCAATCCACATGTGCATAATGCCGCTTCTCCGTCTGGTACTCCACATGGGCGATTGCGATCGTGATCCCCCGCTCCCGTTCTTCCGGAGCCTTGTCGATCATGTCGTACGCCAGAAACTCCGCCATCTTGTTCGCTGCCAACACCCGCGTGATCGCTGCCGTCAGCGTCGTCTTCCCGTGGTCGACATGACCGATCGTTCCGATGTTCAAATGGGGTTTTGTTCTTTCAAACTTCGCTTTGGACATTTCTAGGCTCCTTGAAGAATTATTGTGCATTCGCCTTTGCTATGATTTCATCGCCAACAACTTTTGGGACCTGTTCGTAGGAATTAAATAGCATACTAAACAGACCTCTTCCTTGCGTCATGGAGCGGAGATCGGTTGCATATCCGAACATGCCGGCCAGTGGAACAAGGGCTTCGATTACCTGTGCACCCGAGCGGTTGTGCATTCCAAGGATTTTCCCTCTCCTGCTGTTCAGGTCGCCCATTGTGTCCCCTAAGTATTCTTCCGGCACAATAACTTCAACTTTCATTACTGGTTCAAGAATCGTCGCTTTGGCTTTTCTGACCCCATCTTTAACAGCCATTGATCCCGCAATCTTGAACGCCATTTCAGACGAATCTACATCGTGATATGAACCAAAAACCAAAGCTACCTTAAGATCCACCACAGGGTATCCGGCAAGAACTCCTCCCTGGAGTGCTTCAACGACCCCTTTTTCAATAGCAGGAACATATTCTTTAGGAACAACCCCACCTACGATCTTGTTCTCAAAAACAAAACCCTGACCACGCTCCAAAGGCTCTATCTCGAGAACAACATGGCCATATTGTCCTCGCCCACCAGTCTGACGGATGTACTTACCCTCAGAAGAGACCGGAGCATTAATGGTTTCCCTATAGGCTACCTGGGGTTTACCAACATTCGCATCAACCTTAAATTCTCGCTTGAGTCGGTCAACGATGATTTCAAGATGGAGCTCACCCATACCGGAGAGAATCGTCTGTCCTGTTTCTTCGTCTGTATTGATCCGCAAAGATGGGTCTTCTTGAGAAAGCTTGCCCAATGAAAGAGAAAGTTTCTCTTGATCAGCCTTTGTCTTTGGCTCTATAGCAACAGAGATAACAGGTTCTGGAAAGTCAATAACCTCAAGTATGATTGGAGACGATTCATCACAGAGAGTGTCACCGGTCATGGAATTTTTAAGCCCTACAGCTGCAGCTATGTCTCCGGCAATGACTTCTTTAATGTCTTCCCGCTTATCGGCATGCATCAAAAGGAGCCTACCAATACGCTCTTTAACCTTCTTGGTAGAGTTATATATATACGAACCAGCTTCCAGCTTACCGGAATAAACACGGATGAACGTTAATTGACCAACAAAGGGGTCTGTCATGATTTTGAAGGCGAGACCCGAAAAAGGTTCTGAATCACTCGCCTTTCGAGTCACTTCCGATTCCGTTTTGGGATCAATTCCGATAATATCTGGAACATCAACAGGGCTGGGAAGATAATCAATGACCGCATCCAAAAGCAACTGAATTCCCTTGTTCTTAAATGCTGCACCACAAAGAACAGGGGTACCTTTCATCGATATCGCTATCTTACGTAGCGCTGACTTGAGCTCTGAAGAGGAAATCTCATCACCATTCAGGAATTTCTCCATCAAGACATCGTCAAGCTCAGCAACGGATTCAACAAGCTTTTCTCTGTATTCGGCTGCCAGCTCTTTCATTTCATCAGGAATATCCCGAATGATATATTTTGCCCCAAGAGTTTCATCGTCATAAAAAATTCCGCGCATCTCCAACAAGTCGACAACACCCACAAATTCGGATTCCTTGCCAATCGGAATTTGTACCGGAATCGGCCTCGCCTTGAGGCGGTCCACCATTGTCTGGACTGATGAATAAAAATCAGCACCAATGCGATCCATCTTGTTCATGAATGCAATTCGCGGAACTCTGTATTTATCAGCCTGGCGCCAGACAGTTTCAGATTGAGGCTCAACCCCTTGCACGGAATCAAATACAGCAATTGCACCATCAAGGACCCTCAGGGAGCGCTCGACTTCAATCGTAAAATCGACGTGCCCCGGAGTGTCAATGATATTGATCCGAGTGTCCTTCCAAAAGCAGGTTGTCGCAGCGGATGTGATAGTGATTCCACGTTCGCGCTCCTGCTCCATCCAGTCCATGACCGTTGTACCCTCGTGGACCTCACCCATACGGTGGAGCATTCCTGTATAAAAAAGAATGCGCTCTGTTGTCGTCGTCTTTCCCGCATCAATATGGGCCATGATCCCTATATTTCGGGTCTTTTCAAGAGGGTACTGCCTCACTGCTCTTGCCTCCTACCAGCGATAATGCGCAAATGCTTTGTTGGCCTCTGCCATTCTGTGAGTATCTTCTCTTTTCTTGACCGCACCACCTGTATTATTGGATGCATCAAGCAATTCTCCTGCAAGCTTTTCTTCCATCGAGTGGCCCGCACGCTTATAGGCGCTGTCAACAATCCACCTGAGCGCCAACGAAATTTTTCTATTTGGGCGAATTTCAACAGGAACTTGGTATGAAGCTCCACCAACTCGACGAGACTTCACTTCCATTGCAGGCTTGACATTATCTATCGCTTGCTTAAACAGCTTCAATGAGTCTCCACCCGTCTTACTGGCCATAATATCGAGAGAATCATAAAGAATCTGCTCAGCGACGGATTTTTTTCCTTTTTTCATAATGACGTTAATTATTTTAGCAACAAGTCTGCTATTAAACTTCGCATCAGGAGCAACCTCTCTCCGATCGACACGCCCTGCACGTCTTGGCATTAACCATACCCCCGCAAACTAAAAGCCATTCTTGGCTTATTTCTTTGCCTTTTTGGCTCCATACTTGGAACGCCCCTGTTTCCTGTTCGCAACGCCGGCAGCATCCAGCGCACCACGGACAATATGATACCGAACACCAGGAAGGTCCTTAACTCTTCCGCCCCTGACAAGAACTATCGAATGCTCCTGAAGGTTGTGTCCAACACCCGGAATATATGCAGTTACCTCGAATCCGTTTGTCATACGAACACGGGCTACTTTTCTGAGAGCAGAATTCGGCTTTTTCGGCGTGGTTGTATACACCCTGACACAGACACCTCTTCTCTGCGGACAACTTGTCAACGCAGGGCTTTTGCCTTTCGCAGCCATCTGCTTACGGCCTTGGCGCACAAGCTGATTAATTGTTGGCACAGTACCTCCTCGTTTTAGGACAACCGAAGCATTCTAATGATAATTTACAAGTGAGTCAAGATCCTGATTCGCTCAACTCTTTCGGCATTTCCTCTTCCATTTCACCAACGGCCGTCATTCGGAATTTTGGAAAACCTGTTCCTGCCGGGATCAGACGACCTACGATCACATTTTCCTTCAGTCCGACCAAGGCGTCCGTTTTTCCATTTATAGCCGCTTCTGTCAAAACTCTAGTCGTTTCCTGAAAGGATGCCGCAGAAATAAAGCTCTCAGTTGAAAGTGCCGCCTTTGTGATCCCCAAAAGCATAGAGCCACCTTTTGCCGGAAGCTTTCCTTCCTGAACGATCTGGTCATTCACTTCCTCAAAAATTCCACGATCAACTTGACTGCCTACCAAGAAATCAGTGTCGCCGGGGTCATCTATCCTGACTTTACGAAGCATCTGGCGAACAATAACCTCAATATGTTTGTCATTGATAGATACGCCTTGAAGTCTATAAACTTCTTGCACTTCATTTACCAGATATGTCATCAGGTCTTGGGGACCAAGGACATTCAGAATATCATGCGGGTTGACAGACCCATCCATCAATGGTTCACCAGCTTCAACCCAATCATTTTCATGAACACTGACATGCTTCCCTTTCGGGATAATGTATTCCTTTTCCTCACCCTGTTCATTCTTTACAAGGATAACCCGGTTTGAACGTCCCTGTTTGCCATCTTTAAATTCAACGGTCCCCTCAATTTCCGTGATCACTGCCTGTTCTTTCGGCTTTCTGGCCTCAAACAATTCCGCCACACGAGGAAGACCGCCAGTGATATCCTTTGTTTTCGTGGATTCTCTTGGAATCTTGGCGATAACGTCACCTGTCGCAACATTTTCTTTTTCTTCCACCAGAATGTGCGCACCAATCGGCAACGGATATTCTTTCCTTGACTTTGAACCAGTTTCACGAATCTCGATTCTCGGTCTCATGTTTTGTTTTGCATTGTCAATGATGACTCGGCTTTTTAGTCCCGATGCCTCGTCGATTTCTTCCCGCATGGTCACACGGTCCTGGATGTCGCGGAAAACGACCTGGCCACTGGCTTCTGTGAGAATTGGAGTGGAAAAAGGATCCCATTCGACCAATTTCGTACCAATAGAAACTTCGTTGCCGTCTTCGAGAAGAACACGCGCTCCGTACACAATCGAATAACGCTCTTTCTCTCTTCCGTCTAACCCGACAATCACCAACTTGCCATTTTTTGACATAGCAATATTGGCTCCCTCTTTGTTGCGAACCGTCGTTAAATTGTCATAACGGACTTTCCCGTCTCTCTTAGCCTCATGGATGGATTGCTTTGCAACTTGTGCAGTACCCCCGATATGAAAGGTTCTCATCGTCAGCTGCGTACCGGGTTCACCAATGGATTGTGCGGCGATAATTCCGATGGCTTCCCCTAGTTCCACCCGCTTTCCTGAACTCAGATCCCGTCCGTAACAAGCAGCACAGACTCCACGTCGAGTTTGACAAGTCAGGACAGACCTGATTTTTATGAGGTCGAGTCCGGATTCCTTGATACGTTCGACTTTTTCTTCATTAATTTCTTCACCGGCACCGACGACTATCTCAGTCAACCTTTCCTGGCCCTTCATCACGGTGACAGCAATATCTTCAGCAGCAACCCGCCCCAGAATGCGCTCCTCCAGTGGTTCAATCGTTTCTCCACCTTCAACAAGGGCGGTGACTTCAATGCCGTTTAATGTCCCGCAGTCCTCTTCCGTAATGATTACATCCTGGGCAACATCAACCAGTCTGCGGGTCAGATAACCGGAGTTTGCAGTTTTGAGCGCAGTATCGGCCAGTCCTTTTCGAGCTCCATGCGTCGAAATAAAGTATTGAAGAACATTCAGACCTTCCCGGAAATTTGCGGTAATCGGGGTTTCAATAATTTCTCCGGAAGGTTTGGCCATCAAACCGCGCATACCACCCAATTGCCGGATCTGCTGAGCCGATCCCCTAGCTCCTGAATCCGCCATCATATAAATCGAGTTGAACCGAACGGGCGTCTCCCCTACGCTGACAGAAGTACCATTTTGCACGGCCAATTCTTCAGCTTTCAGTTCCTTCATCATTTCGTCTGCAACAAGCTCTGTCACTTGAGCCCACTTATCGATGACCTTGTTGTAACGTTCACCAGCGGTGATTAAACCCTCGTTGTACTGGTTTTCGATTTCCAAAACTTCAAGATTGGCTTTTTCAATGGCTTCCGATTTGTTCTTCGGAATTCTCATATCGCCAATCGCAATAGAAATACCTGATCGAGTGGCAAACTCAAAACCTATTTGTTTGATCCTGTCTAAAAAACCAACCGTTTCCTGTCTTCCGGATTTCCGAAAACATTGATCGATAAGATTTGTCAGGACTTTCTTCGTCATTTCTTTATTGACTTCGTCAAAACGAATCCCGACTGGAAGAATTCCAGAGAAGAGAACCCTTCCGACTGTCGTATCATAAGTTTTCATCTGTCCAGACACATCTGTCATACGAACCCGGATCCGGGCATGTGGTTCTACAACACCGGCATCATATGCAACCCGGACTTCTTCAGGCGAACTGAAAGAAAAGCCTTCGCCCTTGGATCCTTTGCGTTCCTTGCTAAGATAATAACAACCAAGAACCATGTCCTGAGTAGGAACCATGATCGGTTTACCATTTGCGGGAGACAAAATATTGTTGATGCTCATCATCAAAACCCTGGCTTCCAGCTGGGCTTCTACCGACAACGGAACATGGACCGCCATCTGGTCCCCATCAAAGTCCGCATTGAACGCAGCACAAACAAGCGGGTGCAGTCGAATAGCTTTTCCTTCAACCAGAACGGGATCAAATGCTTGAATACCAAGCCTATGAAGAGTTGGTGCCCGGTTAAGCAGAACCGGGTGCTCCTGAATCACTTCATCAAGAATATCCCAAACTACCGGATCCTCTTTCTCGACCTTTTTCTTTGCTGTCTTGATATTGCTGACCAAGCCTCGGGATTCCAGTTTTTGAAAAATAAACGGCTTGAACAATTCAAGTGCCATTTTTTTGGGCAGCCCGCACTGGTTAAGCTTGAGTTCCGGCCCGATAACAATCACACTTCTTCCAGAATAATCGACTCGCTTACCCAGAAGGTTCTGGCGGAACCGCCCCTGTTTGCCCTTTAGCATGTCAGAGAGAGATTTGAGTGGTCGCCTGTTTGCCCCTCGGATGACTCTGCCTCTGCGTCCATTGTCAAAAAGAGCATCAACCGCTTCCTGCAACATCCGGATCTCATTGTGTATGATCAACTGTGGTGTCGGTGAAGATACATCAAGCAATCTTTTAAGACGATTATTCCGATTTATCACTCGCCGGTATAGATCGTTCAGATCCGAAGTAGCAAAACGGCCTCCATCCAATGGAACCAAAGGTCTGAGATCGGGAGGAAGAACCGGAATAACATCAAGGATCATCCATTCCGGCCGGTTTCCCGATTTCCGGAAAGCCTCGACTATCTTGAGTCTTTTGGATATTTTTTTCTTACTTGCCGAGCTGACTGCCGGATCCAGCATCTGAGCGTGCATCTCTGTTGCAAGCTCTTCGAGCTTCAAATTTCTGAGAAGCGTTCTGATAGCTTCCGCTCCAATCTCACCTTTCATGTTCGATCGAGGAAAATCCCTCTTGTACCGTTCAAACTCTTCTTTTGAGATCGGGCGATGCCTCTTGAAATCAAGTTCAAGATCTTCACGCATCTTGTCAAAAGAAGAGGATGTCTTATGGAGATTGGACAGTTGATCTTCCTCTAGGACAATCAGAAGAAGATCTGTTTTAAGAGTGACATCCGAAAGCTTCCCACCGCCACGATGAAGGATGTCTCCCGTATCCTTTGAATAGAAATCCAGGGAAAGAGGGTTGCGGAACTTGATTTTGATACCGTCCTGAGTTTCTCCTCCGGATGCTCCGGCATCCTTGGACTTGCTTTTCTTTGACCTTCCCTTTTCTTCGTGTGATGCATAAAGGGATGCCCATTCCTCAAATTGACCAACTTCTCTTTCAACAACGGCAATTACCGGCAAGGTTTCATTGTCTTTCAGGAAATCTTCCGTTACAGGATCCGTTAGCTTTGTCGTTTCACCTTTTAACGGAGAAATCCGGTAAACACCCTTTGCATTTTTCTGGAGGATTGAACGGATCTGACTATTTTTTGCTTGATCTATCTGAGCAAGAATGTCCCCCAGATCTGTAATGACATAAGACTCAAAGTAGAGTATCTGGTCCAAGTCTTTGATCGTCATATCAAGCAGGTTCCCGATCCTTGAGGGAAGCCCCTTCAAAAACCAGATATGTGCAACCGGAGCCGCCAATTCGATATGTCCCATCCGCTCACGTCGAACCTTGCTTTGAATGACTTCGACACCGCATTTATCACAAATAACACCACGGTGTTTCATCCTCTTGTATTTCCCGCAATTACATTCCCAGTCTTTTACAGGTCCAAAGATTTTTGCGCAGAAAAGGCCGTCCCGTTCAGGCTTAAAAGAACGGTAATTGATTGTTTCGGGCTTTTTAACTTCTCCAAAAGACCATGAGCGAATTTTCTCAGAAGATGCCAGCATGATTTTCAAAGCCGAAAAAGACATCACTTCGGCTTCAATTCGCAACGGGTGAGCATGCCGATGATGAGAACCTCCAGAATAATGCTCTTCATCAATCATGCCTGAATTCGTAGAGACAGAGAGCATATCCCTGTCTATTCCCGATTCGGAAATTTGATTTATCTCACCCTTAAAATCGTTTGACATCTTATTTCTCCTTCGTTTTCAGGAGTTCAATATCCAAAGCCAAGCTCTGAAGTTCCTTGATCAAAACATTGAAAGACTCGGGCAGACCCGGTTCAAGGTAATTTTCCCCTCGAACAATAGCTTCGTACATTCGACTGCGTCCGGAAACATCATCGGACTTCACTGTCAAGAACTCTTGCAGAGTCGAAGCAGCACCATAAGCCTGAAGAGCCCAGACCTCCATTTCTCCAAGCCTCTGCCCTCCAAACTGCGCTTTTCCGCCCAGAGGTTGTTGGGTTACAAGAGAGTAAGGCCCAATGGAACGGGCATGAATCTTATCATCAACAAGGTGATGTAACTTGAGCATATACATCACCCCGACCGTTACAGGACGTTCAAATGGCTCGCCTGTCTTTCCATCAAAAAGCACTGTTTGGCCAGTCTCTGGCAGTTGGGCCTTTTTCAACTGTGCCTTGATTTCCGCTTCTGACGCACCATCAAACACCGGAGATGCAAAATGTACGTCGAGCATTTTACCAGCCCAACCCAAATGCGTTTCCAATATCTGACCAACGTTCATACGAGATGGAACACCTAATGGATTCAGAACAATATCAACAGGTGTTCCATCTGGGAGAAAAGGCATATCTTCCATCGGCAGGATGCGAGAAACCACACCCTTATTTCCATGTCGACCCGCCATTTTGTCCCCGACAGAAAGTTTACGCTTCATCGCGATATAAACTTTAACAAGTTTCAATACACCAGGTGGAAGTTCGTCTCCCCGTTTCAGCCGCCCAATTCTTTCATCATGACGCAATTGGATGGCTTCGACCTTCTCTTTTGTCTCCCTCTCAATAGAAAGGAGTTCGTCTTGCTCCTTCGGATCAGACAAGGTGATGATTGAAAGATCGGATAGTTTGTCCAGGATTTCCTGTGTCAGTCTCCGTTTTTTCTTCAGAAGGACATCTCCTGTTTCCGAATCAAGAATGTCTTCTTTGATCACCTTTCCGATTAAAAATTTCCGAATTTTTAAATTCTTTGAATTTTCAAGGTCCCTCAAATCATCTTGATAACTTTTCGTCAAGACGGTCACATCCTGGTTTGTCATGGGAACGGGGAATTCCTCTTTTTCAACCCCTTTTCTAGACAAGATCCGCACATCAACAACAATGCCTTCGATTCCGGCTGGCACAGTAAGGGATGCATCCTTCCAGTTAGCCGACTTGTCCCCGAAGATCGCACGAAGCAACCTTTCTTCCGGCGTCAGTTGTGTCTCAGCTTTCGGCGTCACCTTCCCCACCAGAATATCACCTGGCTTAACTTCGGCTCCTATTCGGATGATTCCACTTTCATCGAGGTTCCTGAGAGATTCTTCCGACAAATTGGGAATATCGCGAGTAATTTCTTCCTTGCCCTGTTTAGTTTCCCGGGCCTCGAGCTCAAATTCTTCAATATGGATGGAAGTAAACATATCGTCTCGAATCAGCCGCTCGCTTACGAGAATCGCATCTTCAAAGTTGTATCCACCCCACGGCATAAAAGCCACCAAAACATTTTGCCCCATGGCCAAGTCTCCCCGGTCTGTCGAAGGGCCATCGGCAATGACATCTCCCTTTTTCACTTTCGTACCGACAGGAAGCAGAGCCTTCTGGTTCAAACACGTGTTCTGGTTGGAGCGCTGAAACTTGATAAGATTATATTCTTTGGCCTTATCCTGCCCTTGATAGCGTATAGCGATCCGGGATCCGTCGACATTCGTGACCTGACCTTCGTCTTCTGCATAGATTACATACCCCGAATCGCGCGCAACGATACGTTCCATTCCAGTCCCCACCACTGGAGCGCTGGCCCTGAGTAGAGGAACTGCTTGTCGTTGCATGTTTGAACCCATCAATGCCCTATTGGCATCATTATGTTCAAGAAAAGGAATCATGGCTGTTGCGACCGAAACAATCTGTTGCGGTGCCACATCAATAAACTGAACCCTGTCGACAGACACAGAGACGAAATCACCTTTATGCCTTGCGGTAATATGGGATTCAATAAACTTGCCATTTTCATCCACGGGAGTATTTGCCTGAGCAATCGTGTATTTATCACCATCCATCGCAGATAAGTAGATGATCTCAGGCAGGACTTTTCCGTCCTCAACCTTCCGGACCGGAGATTCTATAAATCCGAAATCATTGACCCGTGCAAATGTTGCCAAAGACGTGATAAGACCGATATTTGGACCTTCCGGTGTCTCAATCGGACAGATCCTTCCATAGTGACTGGCATGAACGTCACGCACCTCAAAACCGGCTCTTTCACGCGTCAGACCACCCGGCCCAAGAGCGGAAAGCCGCCTTTTATGGGTAACCTCCGCCAGAGGATTCGTTTGATCCATAAATTGAGACAGCTGGCTCGAACCAAAAAATTCCTTGATGATCGCCGAAACAGGCTTGGCATTGATCAGATCTGTTGAAATAATTGCATCGGGATCTCCCAGATTCAGTCGTTCCTTGATAGCACGCTCCATGCGCACCAAGCCAACCCGAAACTGATTCTCCAAAAGCTCACCAACAGATCGGACACGACGATTGCCGAGGTGGTCAATATCATCGACCTCCCCTTTATTTTCGAGCAATCCAACCATGTAGCGGATCACTTCGACCACATCATTTTTGGTGAGAAGACGATTGTTCAGGTTCTCTTTGACTCCCAGCTTCGAATTGATTTTCAGTCTTCCTACGGAAGACAGGTCATACCGTTTTGTATTGAAAAAGGTTTGCTCAAAAAATTGCCTGGCGGTTTCAACGTGTGGGACCTCGCCCGGCCGTATTTTCTTATAAATTTCAATGACCGCTGGATCTGACTCCACTCTGTGAGGATGACGTCCGAGATCAACCAATTCCCAAAAAAGTTCACCCATCTTAATGCTGGTTACAGACACAAGAGGAAGAATCTCGGTTTTCCCTTTTTTAGCCAAGTCTATATCTTCAAACTCGGCCGATTCTCCAACGGAACGAAGTGGATGACCTTTTCTTGTTTCCCCCATCGGAAATAGGAGGACTTTCGAGAGAAGATCTTCTGGCTTCATTGGTTCTTTACTCGTCAATACAAGCTTTTCTCCCAGCAGATCTTCTTCCAGTTCTATCGTCACAGGAACTTCCTCGTTTTTCCCCCGAACAAGGATCGCCGTCCCCGCGGATTTTATCCCAGAAGCGATTTCGGACGTCATCAGAGAGCCTTCTGTCAGAAGCACTTCTCCATCTGCAGAAATCAGCTTGAATGTTGCTTTTGCTCCAGTCCGTGTATAAAACCGCCTTTTTTTACTCTGAACCAGGATTTCTTCGTATGGGAGAAATCGATTAACCAAAGCAATGGTGATTTGCTCTGATGATAGTCCCTTGGAGAGGATATAGCGCAGGAAATAAGACCTCTCATTTTCAACGGATGTAACCTTGTCGCCGGTCAGTGTCTGATGAATAACCGCTCTCCCTCTTTGGTTCATGGGAACGACATAGGCATCCAAATTCTGAATACCTTTCTCAAACAAAAGCTGGAGAAGCGGTTTCTTGTTTTTATCAAATTCCTTGTTGCCCAAAGGCTGAGTCGGTATTACAAGAGCTTTTACAAAATCCGCAGGATCGAGAACTTCTACAGCGGCGTAATACTCATCGATTTCTTTTTCAGGCAACGCCTCCAGAAGATTAAAAACATTCTTTTCTTTATTTTCCCGCAAAGAGACCGGGTAAAACTTTTTGCTCCTATGGTGGATTGTCCCGATATTCTTCGTTTTCTGAAGAAGTCGGATGTTCTCTTTTGACAGAGGCTCTCTCTCGTTGAGTAATGTCTCATCAACAAAACGGATCCTCTCACCTTCTTCTTTCGCAACACGCGAAACAATTCGAAACGGGATCGAAGCCTCCGGTGAAAGCTCTGTACAACGAAAGACGGTCATAGGTTGATAGACCGAAAACTCCTTTGTTTTCGCCTGAAATGGCAGAACCGACTGAAGCAGGGTTTCATTTGCCTTCGAATACATTTCAAAGAGGGAAAGAAGGCTTTTGGCATTGACTAAATCACCCGAGAAAAAACCGGACCTGTTTTTCAGCCCATCATTCAGACTTCCAATGAGTTTTTGGAGTTCGGGCGTGGAATGTTCGGTCTTCTTCAGCGAATTCACCAAAGAGATGAGCGAAATAAAAAGCCCTATATTCTTTGAATCCGAATGGACCCGAACATCTGTGATGTGGATATCGGTTCCCGTTTCCGCGTTATGGTAACGAATCGAAAGATCTGTACGATCTTTTAACATACGGTTCAGTTCAGCCGGATCCGCCGGAAGCATTTCATCGCGAAAAACAGGACCTTCGTGGTCACGCAACTGAAATATAAGTGATTCTCCGGGAACAAAAGGATAAAAAGCTACAAGTTGAGGAGTACCCGGTTCAATAAATAAAGATTCCGGAGAATAATATTCACGAATGATGTCCGAAGCGGTTAAACCAAGCGCCTTCAGCATGACAGTCGCGGGAAATTTCTTTTTCCGGTCTATACGAACAAAAAGGTTGTCTTTTGGATCATATTCAAAATCAACCCAGGAACCTCTATAGGGGATAATCCTGGAGGTAAAGAGAGGGGTCCCCGCTACACGCGTTTTCGTTTTGTCGTGTGAAAAGAACACTCCGGGGGAACGATGAAGCTGACTGACAACAACTCTCTCCGTGCCATTGATGATGAAAGTCCCCTTTGTTGTCATAAGAGGGAGATCCCCAAGATAGATCTCCTGTTCACGAAGAGTTTTGACGGTTGAGTCCTGAAGATGGGGGGAAACAAAGGATTTCGGGCGTTCGTTGTCCTTGGTCTTTTCCAATACGGCGATTCGCACCTTAATTTTGAGGGGAGCGGCGTGAGTCATCCCTCTCTCAATAGCTTCGCGCTCGTTGTACTTTGGTTCACCAAGAGAATATTCGAGAAAATCAATGCGAATGTTCCCATTGTAGTCTTCGATGGGGAAAACGCTAAGGAACGCCGACTGAAGGCCCCAATCTTCCCGATGTTCCGGATCGGCATCGAGCTGCAGGAATCGGTCATACGATTTTTTCTGAATTTCAATCAGATCCTGAACATCGAGGTATTGTTGCCCGAGTCCAAAAAAATGGCGGTCAATTTTCGTTTTCTTGTTCATCGTTGGTTTCCTCATTAATATTCCGTAGAAAATCAATCGTCCCAGAAAGGCGAGAGTCCGATTCCTATCACTAGAATAATCGTTTTGCCAACTAAACCGGCTGCTGTTGAAGGCTCAGGGAAATGTGACTTCCCGAATCAATTTGGTTCGGGTACTCGGAAAGTGTAGGTTGTGCAATGGCAAAAGGCGGTATAGATTACACCTAACTGAAGAAGCGGAAACGCAGTAACTTTTTTTCTCAAATAGGGAAGAATTTGACGCATCATGGATAGGATCTTGTTCTCCAAATGAAAATGCAGGGTTGACAAAGATTAGGATCAACCCTGCGACACTTCAAAAACAAAAATTGGTAATTGCCGGGTTACTTGACCTCGACTTCGGCACCAGCAGCTGTAAGTTTTTCTTTCATCGAAGCGGCTTCTTCTTTGGTCGCACCAGTTTTCAAAGGCTTCGGAGCACCCTCTACGAGGTCCTTGGCCTCTTTCAGACCGAGACTGGTCAATTCCCGCACAACTTTAATGATGTTGATCTTCTTGTCCGCCGGAGCAGACTTCAGGATGACGTCAAATTCTGTTTTCTCTTCCGTGGCGGCTGCCGCGCCAGATGCCGCAGGAGCTGCCGCTACCGCTACAGGAGCTGCCGCAGAAACACCAAACTTTTCTTCCATATTCTTGATCAGTCCAACAAGTTCGAGAACAGTAAGATTTTCAATACCGGTCAGAATTTCATCAACAGTCATTTTCGACATCTGAGAGAACCCTTTCTGAGTTATTCTTGAGCTATAGGATATTGTTAACGCGGAAGAACATCTTCCGCTGATGGGGAAAGGTTGTTGCTTTTAAAGCAACGCAAATCATCCTTTCGTCTTCGAATATTCGCTCAGACCATAAACAAGCTTCTGAACAACCTGATTGAGACCCTGGGTTGTTTTGGCCAAAGGAGAGGAAAGAAGTCCTAGAAGTTGGGCATACAGGGTTGCCCTGTCAGGAATACGGGAGATCTCTGCAAGCGCAGGAGCTTCCAATCTTTGCCCTTCAAATACACCGGCCTTTATCAAAAAGGCTCCATTGCCCTTCGTTGCATAATCGACAAATGCCTTCAAGGCCCCAATAGCATTTTTCTCTTCCTGGACAATCAAAACACCAACCGCTTCTTTAAAATCTTTATCTAACACCTGCGCGATTGTTCCCTTTGTCGCGATCTTGGCCAAAGTATTCTTGTAGATTGTAAACTCTGCACCTTTTGCGCGAAGATCTCGACGAAGATTCGTCAAGGCAGTGACCGAAAGTCCTTCGTATTTGGCAATAACCATCAGTTGAGCCGACTGAGCTCTTTGATTCAATTTGGTAATCTGGATAGTCTTCTGAGCCTTGGTTGCCATCATCCTACCTCTTTCAGGATGGAATTCACATCAATAGTTACACCAGGGCCCATTGTTGTAGAGATAACGGCCTGACGAATATATTTCCCTTTGGAAGTCTGTGGCTTGGCTTTCGCAATAGCCGAAAATGCTGTCATCAGGTTTTCTCGAATTTGTGCCCCTTCAAAAGAAACCCGACCGACAGGAAAGTGAAGGACTCCTCCTTTGTCGGACTTGAACTCCACCTTGCCCTGTTTTGCTTCCCGAACTGCCCGACCTACATCGAAAGTCACGGTACCGGTTTTTGGGTTAGGCATCAGTCCCCTGGGACCAAGGACCTTACCAAGTTTTCCGACCATTCCCATCAGGTCCGGAGTCGCAATGACAGTATCGAAGTCGAGCCACCCATCCTGAATACGGGCAACAAGATCGTCGGCGCCCACGTAATCGGCCTTCTCCGTTAACGCCTCTGCTTCTTTTTCCCCTTTGGCAAAGACCAGAACACGCACTTTTTTTCCAATACCGTGAGGAAGAAGAACCGCTGCCCGAACCATCTGATCGGAATGACGGGGATCGACACCAAGATTCACAGCAATATCAACAGATTCATCGAAAGCCGAAAACTTGATCTCTTTAATCAGCGAGATTGCATCATCAACGGAATAAAGCTTTTTTTCGACTCGACTTCTTGCCAGTTTAATCTTTTTTCCTTCTGACATTTTCCTGCCCTTGCAAAAACGTTAAAATCGCATGCCAGTAAAGATCATCCCTCTATGGTGATCCCCATGCTCCTGGCTGTACCTTCAATAATTCTTGCAGCGTGATCGACGTCATATGCATTTAAATCAGGAAGTTTTTGTTTGGCAATTTCCATCAGTTTTGCTCGAGAAAGAGTTGCCACTTTCTCCTTGTTTGGGGTCTTTGAACCTTTTGGAACAGCTGCCGCTTTTTTTAATAGATCTGAAGCGGGGGGAGTTTTGGTTATAAAAGTAAAAGACCTGTCCTTGTATACGGTGATCAGAACCGGAATGACAGAGTCTCCCATCGTTTGGGTGCGAGCATTGAATTGCTTGCAGAACTCCATGATATTGACACCATGCTGACCAAGAGCAGGTCCGACAGGAGGGGACGGGTTGGCCTTTCCAGCCGGGAGTTGAAGCTTGACATAGCCTGTTATTTCTTTTGCCATTTTAATCCCTTGTCTTAGACAATTTAACCGAAGTTACAATCTCTCAACCTGCAGGAAATCAAGCTCAACAGGAGTTTGCCGCCCAAAAATACTGACCAGCACCTTGAGTTTTCCATGATCATTATCAACATCCGAAATCATCCCGGAAAATCCCTGGAATGGACCATCTGTAATCCGAACAGTTTCAGATTCAGAAAAGTGTTGCGATGGAGAAGGCATCGCCGTTCCAGACTCGATCCTGTCAAACAGTTCCGCAACCTCCCGGTTTGACATCGGGATTGGATTTGCCCCATTCCCCAGGAAGCCTGTAACCTTAGGAGTCGATAGAATAAACTGGATTGCCTCTTCGGTCGGCTCCATCTCAACCAGCACGTAACCAGGAAAAACCTTCCTTGAAGAAACCTTCTTTTTACCTTCCTTCAGTTCTGTCACATTCTGAATCGGAACAACAACCTGACCCACAACATCTGACAGATCTTTTAGGACAACCCTCTCCTCTATACTTGTCTTAACCCTGTTCTCAAAACCTGCATAAGTATGAATAACATACCAATTTTTCTTGTTGTCCAACTCTTTTTCCTGCCACATCGATACTGCCACCTTATGGGATTTAAGATAAAATGAGGGCCATCCCTCTCGAGAGCAGCATATCTACTAATGCCAGATAGATTGAAAGCAAGATTACGAGAACAAAGACAACTCCCGTCGCCCCCAATGTTTCCTGTCGTGAAGGAAACGATGTTTTCCGAACTTCAGCGACAACCTCATAATAAAAAGATTTTCCACGCTGTATCGAAGTGGCTAGAGAGAGTTTTCCCACAAAATCTCCGTTTCTGGCAGGCCAGGAGGGAATCGAACCCCCAACCCCCGGTTTTGGAGACCGGTGCTCTGCCTAATTGAGCTACTGGCCTATGAAGACTATTTTGTTTCCTTGTGGACAGTATGGTCATTGCATCGCCGACAAAACTTCTTCAATTCAACTTTGTCCGGCGTATTTCTCTTGTTTTTCATTGAAGAATAATTTCGGTCCTTGCATTCGGTACAAGCAAGCGTAATGATTTCCCGCATTGATCAGCCTTCTCTCGTTTCTGTTTACTGGATCACCTTGGTAATAACGCCCGCGCCTACCGTCCGGCCACCTTCCCTTATCGCAAAACGCAACCCGTCTTCCATTGCGATCGGTGTAATCAACGTC
>JAKBTR010000048.1 GCA_021844275.1 Nitrospirota bacterium
GGTCGTTGGAACTTTCGAAGGTGACTCCTTTATGATATCTGCACACGACAACCGAAGGAAACTTTTCTCCCGGACAGGAGAAGGGAGGAAGGATGAGGACACGGGACCAGGGTTTACCCTCCGGGATAGGTCACACACTCCTCCGGAGAGTGTTTATCGGCCTCTATCCGACACAAGCGGGCCTTGACCAGATCCGGCAAATCGCAACCAATCTTCCCCGGCCCTTTTCTCTGGAAAGTCCGGACGATCTGCATATCACGCTTCTCTTTGGAGGCGATCAACCGGAACACCGGAAATCCGTCTGGGTCGAGGCAGCCCATCAATCCATGCGTGAGCTGGAGCCCTTTTCCCTCCTTTCGATGGGAAGCGTCGCCCTGGAACAGCATCGGTCGATTCTTGTCCTTCGTTTTTTCGGTGGAGAAAAATTTTGGGGAGAGGCGGCCGGTCTTGCCAGCCATTTGTCCTGGGACCTTCTTGGTGTCAGACCCTCAAGACCCTTCTGGCCACACATGACTCTCAGCCGGAAAGTGTTTGCTCCTCTCCCGCCAGACGACCGTCGCGTCCTGAAAAAAGATCTGCCGGACAGGTCTCTGTTTCTGGGAGGAGTCCGTCTCTGGACTTCCTCTCCGACAAGAAACCCGAATGGCCGCCGGTATACAGCTCTCGCGGAGTTTCCCTTTCAACAGGACCAGAATGAACACGGATAGGAAAAGAGACCGACCCCTTTTGGCCCGCATTCCTGTATGGAGCCTTTGCGCCGCTTTTCTCTTCGGACTCTCGACTCCTTTCTCAAAGCCGCTCACTGCTCTGGTTCCTCCCGTCTGGCTGGCCACCCTTTTTTATGGCGGTTCTCTTTTTGGAATCCTGCCGGGACTCATCCCCCGTATGGGGCTCTTGCCCGAATCCCGAAAAGAGTTCTGGTTGGCGGGAGAAACGACCCCGAAAGAAAAGAGTGCCTTGTTCGCCTCCATCGTCCTCGGAGGAGTTCTTGCCCCTCTGGCGTTGATCAAGGGACTGACCAATTATCCGGCTTCCCGGGGAAGTCTCCTGATGAACGCCGAATCCCTCTTCACTGTCCTGATCGCAACTCTTCTGTTCGGTGAGAAGATCAACCGATGGATGCTTGCCGGAGTGGTTCTGGTCAGCACGGGATGCGGCGTACTCTCTTTCACCGAAACCAAAAACTCTTATCAGGGCTCGGAATTCTTTTTTCTCGCTGCTTTCCTGTGGGCACTGGATACCAATGTTTTGCGCGCTCTCTCCCGGTTGAATCCTCTTGTCGTGACCCTCTGGAAGGGGGCCGGGTCCACGCTCCTTCTTTTTCCATTGGCCATGCGTTCGGGGCCGTTTTCCGGTTCTCCCGAAACGATCCTGGAATCTCTGCTTGTGGGTGCGATAGGATATGGCTTCAGTCTTGTCGTCTTTCTCCGTTCCATCCGCACAATCGGTGTCGTCCGGACAGGAGCCTGGTTTGGGTTTTCACCCTTTATCGGTGCAGCTTTGTCTGTTATTTTCCTTGGTGAACCTGTTTCCATCACGTTCGTTCTTTCGGCAGGCCTCCTTTTTCTGGCCATCTACATTCTCCACAAAGGAGAGCAACAAAGAGAAAAACGAACGTTGATCCCATCAGAGAACCCTTCCGTGGATTCTTTCTGATGAAAAGAGAACCGATTTGTTCGCGTTAACAGGAACGTGTGTCGAAAGGAAATCCTGATGAAGAAGGCGCGTCTGTCTCGACTCAGAGGACATCTTTTCCTGATCTTCGCCGGAATCGTGATCACCGTCTCCGGAGCTTTTGTCACCAATACCCGGGCGGCAGGCATGACAATCGACGGATCCACAATGCTGTCGCCTCTTGAAAAACGCTGGGTCCGGGAATATGCACACGATCATCTCCAGACAATCCGGATCCAGGCCGACGGCTCCGGCGCCGGGATTGACCGTGTCGGAAGCGGGAATGTCGAAATCGGCTCTTCCGATGTCTTTCTTTCCGGCCGGTTGCGAAAGAAGTTTCCGAAACTGGTCGCCATTCCTGTCGCACTCTCGGGTGTGGTGATCTTCTACAATCTTCCGGAGAAACCGGGGCTTCGACTGAACATGTCGGGAGACGTTCTGGCAAGAATTTTCCTGGGAAAAATCCGTTATTGGGACGATGCCGCCCTGCAAAGCCTGAACCCCGGAATCCGCTTGCCCCATCGGAAAATCATTCCTGTCCACCGGAAAGACGCCTCCGGGTCCACGTACGTCCTGACAGAATATCTCTCACGCACATCCCGGTCCTGGTCCGATACAGAGGGTCGGGACAAAAAATTTCCCGTTCTTCCGGGTCCTGGAGCCATCGGAAGCCAGGCCCTGATCACAGAGGTGTCCCGCACACCCGGCTCCCTGGGATACGCAGGGCTCTTCTGGGCAAACAAGACCGGCTTGCCGTTCGCAGCTCTCGAGAACAGGGACGGATTTTTTGTCACCCCCTCTCCCGCCTCTTTTCGAAAGGCCGCCCTGGACGCTTTTGTCCGACCGGACTTTCCCTTCGGATTCAATCGGTCCATCGTCTGGAGCATTCCAGGAAAAGAAGCTTACCCGGCAGCGAATTTCGAGTATTTTCTGATCAACACCCAGACCGACGAGGAGACAATGCACACGATCCGGTCGTTTCTCCTGTGGGTTTTGGGACCGGGACAAAATCCGGCCTTGACCGAAAAAGCCGGTTTCGGCTCCTTGCCGTGGCCTCATTCCCCGAAAGCCCTGTCCCGCATTCTTCATCAGATCCTGCAAGGAAACAGTTACCGCGTTGTTTCTCCGGGATAGGGCAGGGAGATGTCCGGGAAAAGGGAAAAATGAACACCACCGAACCGTTTCTTTCCGTCGAAGAAGGACTGCTGGATTACGTCGGGAAATGCTGTATGGACAATGGTTCTTACTGTGGATGGCGTTTTCAGGAAGGGGGACTCCCATCCATACGGGATACATTCTGGGCTCTTCGCATCTACAGAAAGCTCTCCCGAAAACCTCCGTCTGCCGGCCGGACCCGCCGGTGGCTGGAATCAGAACTCCTTTCAATCCTGGAAGAAAGGGATCCCGAAAAAACAGTGTATGCTTTTTGTTCATTCCGGATGATAAATCTGGCATTTCCCGCAGGAAAGGACTGGCTGTCTCCTCTTTCCGAACACCTTTTTCCGGTTGGAACCACTGTTCTCGAAATCGAGGGAAAAATCCGCGCTTCATGGCTGTGGCTTGTCCTTGAACAGCATTCCCCCAAGCCATTGCCGTCCATCCGGAATCCGCTCGCCCACACACTCGAACGATGGATGTCGGATGTCCGGGAAAAACGGATTGTGCTTGATTTGCCAGGCTTTGGAGCACTGGTCGAAGGCTTAAGAGCAGCGGGATATTTTGACAAAACGAGTGTCGAACGTGTTCTGAGTGTTTACCGGGAACCCGACGGAGGTTACAGGTTGACCCCCGACAGTCAGGCCGAATCCATGGAATGCCTCTGGTGGGGGATGCGGCTTGAGCGCCTGTGTTTTGGAGGGACCCTGCAATCCCTCACCGCGCTGGAAGAAAAAATGTCTTCTTATAAAGCCCGAAAAGGTGGCTTCGGACCACGACCAGGAGCGATCCCCGATCTTCCGTCGACGGGGATGGCGCTGGATCTTCTCCGGAACATCCATCCCCGTCCTGTCCACTAAACGTATTTTTTGAAGGCGTCCAGGGCCTGATCGAGTTCCTTGTGTCCTTTCCGGAACTTCTCCAGGGGAATCCCCTGAGAATGGGCCTCCCAGGCCTGGCGGATCGATTTTCCTCCGGATCGGGGGCCTCCGGGATGGGCGCACACACCTCCTCCGCAAATGTACACGAAATCCGGACCAAACAATTTGGCATGAACACCCATGGTGCCGGCATGCATTCCCCCGCCGACAGCGATCAGGCTCTTTTTGGCTTTCCCCATCGGAGCCAGACAGGCTTCATGAACATCTTTGAGGTCTTTCCGCCGGGACTTGAGCGTTCCTTCCAGAGCGGGATAAAGCACGATGTCCGCTCCGGACAACCGCATAAATTTCGTCCACGAGCGCACCGACATCCCGTCCTTGTGCCAGAGCCAGCCGGACATGGCCATATGGGCCATGATCGGTGCCTTTTCAAGGCGGGCAAGTTCTTCGAGCATCGGAAATCCCGAAGCGGCCGGACTCAGCATGGCGATCTTCGAACCCAGACGGGCCCCTTCGAGATAGCGTTCCCGCATTTTGGAAGGAGCGTCCACCGTATGCATCATCACCCATTTTGCTTCTCCCGTTTCGGATTCGGCCCGTTTCGCCGCTTCCAGGCCGGCCTTGAGACGTTCCACATAGCGATCGAACGGCTCCTGGAGAAGTTCATCGGATTTGACGACATCCATCCCGCCCATCAGGCTTTCATAGGCAATTTTTCCATAATCGGCGGGAGAAAGTCCTTGCGATGGCTTGATCACCGTAATAAAAAGCGGTCGCTTGAGATGTTTTCGCGCTTTTGCGATCCCTTCCATACCAAAAGCGGGACCCGGCAGTCTGTCGACCAGAGACGACGGCGGAAGAAAGTCTGTCAGTTCGATGGTCTTCAGAATGTTCAGACAGCTGATCTCACCGGCAATCGACAGGAGAAGCCCATAAACGGACGCAATGTTCTGACAGGGCACATCGATGGACAGAACCGCTTTTCCCGGACCTTCCCTGACATCTTCCACACGGGCCTCGAACCCTTCTGTCGACCGGTTTTCAAAATGGGTCTTCTTGACCCCCAGACTCATTTCCCGGGCAACAAGGGCAGCCGCTTTCCGGATATCCCCTGATGTGATGGTGTAGGTGGCGCGGATGATTTCCTGGGACATGTTCGACTCCTCGTTGGGTTAAACCGGAAAATCGCAAAACCTTCCTTCGGACAATCCCTATCTTGGACAATCGGATTCGTTTTGCCAAGACATCCACCATGACGCGACAAGATAAATATGTTCAAATGGAAAAGGATGGTTATCCTGATACAGGTCTTGAAATCCGATTCCCGCGAGACCGGACCGCTGTTTTTCAAAGGAGGAACCATGCGATTCCTTGCCGTTCATCCCAGCCCCCTCATGTATACGAAAATCTATTTGCGTCTGGAGCCTCTCGGCCTCGAACTCCTTGGAGCAGCCGCCCGAAACGCCGGTCACGATGTTCGTCTCATCGATCTTCAGGTGGAAAACCACACGGATTACCTGCGCCTGATATCGGACTGGAAACCGGACGCGGTGGGGTTTTCGGTCAACTATCTGGCCAATATCCCCGAAGTGATCGACCTCGTGAAAGAAACACGCCGGATTCTGGGAAAAGCGCTTCTTTTTGCCGGAGGCCACAGCGCCTCTTTTGTCGCCGGGGACATGCTCCGGCATGCCGAGGGAGCAATGGACTGCGTTCTCCGGGGGGAGGGAGAAGCCTCCGTGGTCTCTCTCCTCGAAGCCTGGTCCGGGGGTCCCGACAGGGTCTCCCTCGTGCCCGGAGTCGTGACCCCGGCAGGAGAAGGCCCGCCTCCGCGCTTCATTGAAAACCTGGACGACATTCAGCCTGCCCGGGACCTCCTTCGTCATCGCCGCAAATATTTCATCGGGGTCCTGGATCCCTGCGCCTCCATCGAATTTGCCCGGGGATGCCCCTGGGACTGTTCGTTTTGCAGCGCCTGGACATTTTATGGCCGAAGCTATCGCACGCGAAGTCCCCAACGGATTCTGGAGGATCTCGAAAGAATCCGGGAACCGGGCATTTTTATTGTGGACGATGTGGCGTTTGTTCAGGAAAAACATGGTTACGAGATTGGTGAGGGGATCCTCAAAAGAGGGATTCGCAAGGAATACTATCTGGAGACGCGGGGAGACGTGCTTCTCAGGAACAAGGACCTGTTCCGTTTCTGGAAAAAACTGGGCATGAAATACATGTTCCTGGGCGTCGAAGCCATTGATGCCGAAGGACTGGCTCTCCACCGGAAAAGAATTTCGCTGGGAAAAAACTTCGAAGCCCTCGAATTTGCCCGATCACTGGGCATCACAGTGGCCATCAACCTGATTGCGGATCCCTCCTGGGATCGGGAACGTTTCGAGGCTATCCGGCAATGGTGTCTCGAAATTCCGGAAATCGTCAATATCAGCGTCAATACGCCTTATCCCGGAACAGAATCCTGGAGAACCGAGTCCCGATCCATTCAAACGCGGGATTATCGCCTTTTCGACATTCAGCACGCGGTCTTGCCCACAAAAATGCCGCTCGCGGAATTCTACGGGGAACTTGTCAAAACCCAGCAAATCCTGAATAAAAAGCATCTGGGCTGGCAGGCCTTGAAAGGAACGGCCAACATTGTCGCACGTCACCTGATGCACGGGCAGACAAATTTTCTCCGGATGCTCTGGAAGTTCAACAGCGTCTACGACCCCGCTCTCCAGCTGGCGGACCATGCGCGTCCCGTCGACTACGAAATGTCTCTCCCTCCTCCCCCAGAGGAACATCTTCGTCCGGTGACCCTTTATGTGCACGAAGGGAGAGGAAGACGGGGCCGGGACCTGAGCGATACCGTCGAAGCGTTTGTCAATGAAACGCGTATGGGAAATCCGTCCGAAGAGTTGTAGAAGGTGTCTCAGACCCAAACCTTCGCCTGTGAGGAGGACCGCTTGAAAAAAAAACGGGTGGGTGGAATCCTGTCCGCGCTGATTCTCGCGACCGTGACATCGTGCGCCAGCAGCGGGGCCCTTCAGAATCAGGACCTTTTGAAACAATCGTCGCTGGATATCCGGCAACATCGTCTTTCGGAGGCACAGGCGATTCTGGATCGCCTCAGGACAACTCTCCCGGACAATCCTGCCGTCTGGAACAACCTCGCAACGGTTGCCTTTTTACAGAAAAACTACCCTCTCGCGTTGGCCATGATGGACAATGCCCTGTCTCTCCGGCCGACAAACCCCGATCTCCGGATGAACAAGGCCCGGCTTCTTCTGGCCATGGGACACAATGAATCCGCCCGCATTCTGCTTCGCCGGATGATCCGGCTTCGTCCCTGGCCGAAAGGGTACCGGATTCTTCTCGCCATTGCGGAAAAGAGAACCGGGCACCGCGAGGCCTCCCGCATCTTGTTCGAAGAGATGATCGCGAACCATCCGGACGACACCCTCGCCCAAAAATACCTTTCCTCCTTTTCCGCTCCCGATAACAACATTCCGCCTTCCGGCCCGAAGACAACGCCCTGATCATCTCCCTGGACATTCTGCGTCTTGACTTCCCGACATCCTGTTTCTATTATGAAAATGATTCTCATGATCAATTAAAATCAATATCGATTGACACTCAATTTTGAGACAAGGTATCATAATTTTGGGACTTACTCTCACCGAATATTCCATCTTATCGAGGACCATATGATCACGTTTCCTGAAAATTTTTCCTGCAAAAAGGCCCTTCAGGTGCTGATGGCAGGACTCTGCCTGTTTTGGATGACAGGGTGTGCATCCTCCGGTGGATCCGGTTCCACCGAGGCGTCCCTGACGGAATCTTTTGAACAGGACCTGAGGACCGGGCATTATCTGAAAGCCCGGCAGGATCTCTCCCGCGAGCTTCGTCTTCATCCCCGGAACATCTCCGTCTGGAACAACCTTGCCTACCTCGATTTCAAAAACGGACAATACAGGCAGGCGGACGGGGATCTTGCACAAGGTCTTGCCCTCAACCCAAAAAACGCGTTTCTTCTGGAAAACCGCGCCCGACTCTTTCTGGCACGTCATAAAGACAAGGCCGCCCGGAAGATTCTCCTCTCCCTGGAAACCGTCCGCCCCTGGCCCAGGGGTTTTCGCCTTCTTCTCGCCATTGCCGACCTGAGAACCGGTCACCAGGAGGAGGCCCGGCTTCTTCTGAACGCCATCCTTTCAGACAGACCCCGCGACCCTCTGGCTCGCGTTTATCTTAGCCGTCTCGGAAACGGTGGGGTTCGTGGATAAGGCTTCCACAAATCTCAGTCTGCCCGGTGGAAAAAAATGTCCGTGGAAAAGTCTCTTCCTTCTCGTTTTCTGTACCTTGTTCCTTTTCATCGGGGGAAGGGAAGCCTTCGCGGAGGATTCCTCCCAGGATCTGACCCCGCCATCGGCGTTCGAAAAAGATGAAAACCATGATCTGGTTCCCGACCTCCTTCCGCTGGAGCCGGCCTACTTGCCCTGGGGACCCAATACCAGCGGTCCGTTTTTTACGGGGACAGCCGAAGTCGAACCTGTCGGATCGTTCTTTCTGGAACCCTACTGGTTCGACTACCTCCAGCCCGGGATCGGGTTTTCCTCCCTTTCCATGCCGGAGCGTCTGTCGGTCGGCCTGATCCAGAACTGGGAGTTCGATATTTCCGTCCCCTTCGTCGTGAACCAGGGGACGTATCCCACCACACCGGTCGGACAAACCACCAATACGTTCGGCATGGGCGACACCCTGATCTGGATCAAGAACCAGCTGACGTCCGACGGCGACGTGTATCACTTCTGGGCTCGTCCCGCCCTGACGGTCGAATACCAGTTCACCCTTCCGACGGGCCACTTTCTGAACCTGAACCCCCAGCTTTACGGGGTCGACCAGACCGGAGACGGAACCTTCGACGAAGGCGTCTACCTGATCCTGCGCAAACATTTCAAGCCCTTCATGTTCTATCTCCAGGTCGGGGACATCATCGAAAACCCCACCCAGGTGGGTTCCGGGTTCACCTTCAACAACGGCCTGACCGTGACGCAGGCGCCACAGTCCGTCGTCAACGGCAACCTTCTCTATTACGCCGGCGCCTTCGAACATGTCGTAAACGATACCTGGGGAGCGGGCTATCTCCTGGAATTCTTCGGAGAGTCGCAGAGCGGACAAAGTTTGCTGTTCGGGGCGGCGAATGCTCCGGCATGGTCTTACTTCTGGCTCGCCCCCGAAGTCGAGGTGACATGGCCCTATGAAGGGACGGTGACCGTCACCTGGGGCGCCGGGGTCGCACTTCCCGTTTATCAGTCCAATTATCCCCAGACGTATACGCCGATGGGCACCGTCACCATTTACTACAACGGTCCCTTTGGTTACCGTGGAGAATAAAGACCGGACCCTTCGCAGGAGGATCCTTCCAGGAGGTTTTTCGTGAAAAATCGGTGGCTGATCTTCGGACCATTCCTGATGTCTGTTTTCCTTTTGGGAACACTGGCCCTGTCCGTGCATTACTACCGGGAATCGTTTCTTCCGGGACCGGTTTTTTCTCCCGGTCATCCCAGACTTCAGCGGCCGTTCGACCTCAGGCTCCCCTTGCCGGAACTGGGAAACTCCAAACCGGGTGACGTCGTTCGGGTCGAAATCAGGAAAAACCGGAATGCCTTTTTCAGCACAGCCTATTATGCCCCGGGATCTCTTGTCCTGAAGCTTCCCGTTCAGGTCACCTCCTGCGGAGTGTGCATCCGCCTGTCGCTCTGGGACGCCGGAAGCTATCAGGTGGAAATACAGAATGAACAATCCGGCACAACGCTTGTGGATCTTCCCCTGACAGTGATCGCACCCTTTTCCCTCTACCGGAACGACCTGATTCTCCTGACCGCCATCCTCGTCTTGTCCTTCTTTTCCGGAAAAGCGG
>JAKBTR010000079.1 GCA_021844275.1 Nitrospirota bacterium
GAGAAAGCTGCCGGGGAAAGGCCTCCGGGATTGCGTCCCCTACGGGTGGTCGAAACCCGGAAAACGTTGCCGGGACTCCGGTATTTCCAGAAATATGCGGTACGTACCGGAGGAGGCCATAACCACAGATACGGCCTCGACGACGGCCTCCTGATCAAGGACAACCATCTTGTCGCCGCCGGTGGAGTGAAGTCGGCCCTCGAGAGGGCCCGAAAAAATGCTCCTCATCCGCTTCGCATCGAACTGGAGGTCGACACGGCCCAACAGGCTCTGGAGGGGGCCCAGGAAGGGGCCGATATCCTGCTTCTCGACAATATGCCCACAACTCTTCTCGAACAGCTTGTTCCCCGACTGCGTCTTCTGAAGCCTTCTCTCATCCTGGAGGTGTCGGGCGGCGTGACACTGGAACGGATCGGTGAACTGGCCCGGCTGGATATCGACGTCATTTCGGTGGGCGCGCTGACGCACTCCTCTCCGGACGCACCCATAAGGCTCGATTTTCTCCCATGACGACGGAGGAGGGGCATGCGCCGCGACTTGTGCGGGATTTCCCTCCTCTGTTCTATCTGGAATCCGTGGATTCGACAAACTCTTTTCTGAAAGACTGGTCCAGAAAGAAGATTCTTCTTTCCGGGACCGGAGTTTACGCGGGGAATCAGACCGGCGGAAGGGGGCGCCGGGGGAATCGTTGGTTGCATGCTCCGGGCAATCTGGCGCTGTCGGTATGGGTTGGGGACCAAGAGCCCCCTCCGTCTCTCCCCTGGACTCTCAGGTTGGCCTGGACCCTCCTTTCCTTTCTCCGATCCCGGAGCGTTTCCTGCCAACTCAAATACCCGAACGATATTTATCTTTCGTCAGACTCCCGGAAACTGGCCGGAATCCTGGTTGAAAAGACCTCCGGCGGATCGGTTTTGGGGGTCGGGCTGAACCGTTTTCTGCCCGAGGGCTTCTCCGGAGCATCGGCATGGGAAGACTTGCCAGACCACCACATTCTGGCACTTTCCCTGACAGACCTCTTTTATTCGCATTTTCTGGGGCCGGCGGATAAAAGTGTGATTCCCGATGATATCCTGAACGACTTGAACCGCATCCTTCTCTGGAAAGGGGAATGGGTGGCCTGGAAGGAAGAAGGACAATTTTCCACCGGTCTGGGGAAGATCGTCGGTCTCGATTCGTCCGGTCGACTTCTTGTGCAGGACACCAGAGGGGACAATCGGACACTTCCCGAAACGATCCGATCCGTCGAACGGGTGGAGCCATCGGCAAGAGCCGCTCGATGATAACCGTGAAGCTGGGTGTCAGTCGGATCTCCGTTGCTCTTCACGATGAAACGGGTAAGATCCATTGCCTCCTGGTTCGGCAAACCCCCCGGGAAACCCTGTCTCCGGTGGCGTGGAAGGAACTTCTGGAACTCCCCCCGCCTTTTTGGGCGCCGGATCGTTCCGTAGCGATCGTGAGCGTCGTTCCTGCCTATACGGCGCCTCTTGAGATCGCTTTGGGAGGTGCGGACAAAAAGCGGATTGTGGCCCTGGATCGATCGGCGTGGGGTCTGAAAATCCTCTATAACCCTCCCGCTTCATTGGGGGCAGACCGTCTCGCGGCTTGCGCCGGCGTCCGGACGCGTTTCCCGGACCTGGAGGGGGCTGCCTATGTCGTGGCAGACTTTGGAACCCATACCGTTCTCACGGTCGTGGATGGAGCCGGCGTGCTTGGAGGGAGCATCTCACCCGGAATCGGTCCCCAACTGAAGACGATCGGCCAGGGATTGGTCCTGGGCGCGGTTCCTCTTCGATTCCCGGAAAAGCCAATCGGAGGAAACACTCTGGAGTCTGTCACGAGCGGGGTTGTTCTCGGAACTGTCCGTGGGGTCGAAGGTCTGGTCCGGGATATGGAAGAGACCTTGGGAAAACGTCTGAGTCTTGTTCTGACCGGAGGTTTGTCCCGATATGTCCGGCCTTTGTTCAAGGTCGACTGTCGGGTCGACCGCCACCTGATTCATCGTGGAGCGTGGCGAACGGCCAAAGATGTGGAAAAGAAAACCCTGGATGAAGGAAAAAGTTGACGGGGAGATGTGACCCTTGAGCAGTGACGGCTAAGCGTTTTTGACTTTGTGGAGGTGTTTTCCCGAGATGCTCTCGCCGGTACGGGGCGGGGAGGTGAGCCCTTTTTTCCGGAGTTCCAGTGTTTCGGGCGTCAGAATCAGATACAGGATGACTCCCAGCAGAAACAGGCAGGACAAGCTTGTCAGCAAAAATACGGTGAGAAACCCGACACCCATTTGACGAATCCTCCTAACGATCCTCTTATCGGTCAAACGGGTCCGTGAATGAAGTTTTTGGTCAGAGTTTTTCAGGGATAACAGATCCGAACAGAACGTTTTCCGCCAAGGTCTGGAAACGCTGCATTTCGGCGACGACTCCGGCCATCGTCTCCACCCGGAGCGGACCTTTTTCAGCCGTTGCCGGCGGCAGGGACCCGGGGTCATCGGCCAGACGATGGAATTTTTCCTCCAGATCCTTCCATTGGGATACGTTCAGAACCCCCAGAATATCCGCTGTCGATTTTAGATTCAGCCAGAACCGGATAGGGCATTGCAGGGCAAAGGGCTTTCTGGGAACGGGAGTCGGAATCTCTTCCCCGATCTTTTCCGTACGAGAGAGAGCTCCCATTGCTTCCCGGTGCATCCTGCGTCCAAGAAGATAGGAGATATTTTCAGGATTCCAGTGGGCATGAAAATCTTCGGAAAACCTCTTCCAACCGGCATCCCTGGAAGAGGTCCGGCCCGGGTCATCCACAGGGACTTCTTCTCCGCATGCCATTCCGGAGCACCAGTCGAATCCGAGTCTTTTCAGGATCATGGCTGTCTCAACGTCATCCACAGCCGGAACGATCAGTTTCTTGTCCAGGCTTTTGCCCAGCAGAAAGATTGAACCCAGAACTGCCAGATCATTGGCTTCGTGGGCCATTTCCCTCACAAGTGCGCGGGATACCTCCAGAAACTGGACGGGGAGGTGTCGAAGCTGGAAAAGGGTATTCCCCTGGTCTCCGACCCGTTCGGTTCCAATGGAAAATCCCTCTCCGGCCAGTTTCGAAATCGAATTTTCCTGACCGAAAGTGTTTGGAAAGGGGATATGGCCGTGAAGGCCGATCAGAAAACGGTTTCTTTCTTCCGGAGCCAGAGAGCCAAATATGAGATGAAAGACGGAATAGAAGTCAGCTTCCATCGCCTGATGGGCGGGCAGGGATATTTTTAAAAAGGCCCCCGGATAAGTATGATTGACCGCCTCCCATGTGTGCCGGACATACTCAAAAAACCGTTTCTTTTCTGCGTAAGGTGTGATCCGGCCTGTGTCCTGTTCGTTGAATGCCAGGCTTTCCGCGCGAGAGGAGAGCAGGGAAAATCCCGTGATTTTTCCAGAAGAAAGAGAACGGATTGGAGAGAGACCCAGTTCGTCTTCCTGGAAGGAAGGAAGAGGTTTCTCCGCCCTGTCGGAATGGACCCGTCTGTCCAAATCCTCGTAGGAAGATGCAGTATAAAGGACAAAGTTGTTTTTACCACGGTTCTTCGCCAGGTACATCGCTTGGTCTGCATCCCGAAGAAGGCTTGATGCGTCCTTGTCGTCCTCCGGATAGATTGCGATGCCAATGCTTGTGCCAATGATAATCGGCTGGCCGTCAATGAAATAGGGGGCCTGGATGCCGACAAGAATCCTTCCTGCAGCGGCAAGAACTTCGCCGGTATGGCGTATATTGTTCAAAATGATGACAAACTCGTCTCCTCCTAGGCGGGCGACGAGATCTCCGCTGCGGATAAGGCCCTCAAGTCTTCCCGCCACCGTAACAAGCAGTTTGTCCCCGAATTCATGGCCATAATTGTCATTGACTTCCTTGAATCCGTCGAGGTCCAGAAACAGAACGGCCATCGACCGGTTGTTCCGACGGGCAATTTCGATGGACCGGGAAAGCTCTCCTTCCATCATGTGCCGGTTCGCAAGATGTGTAAGAGGGTCGAAGTAGGCCTTCTTCCTCAAATCTTCTTCTTCCAGTTTTATGTCGGTCAGGTTTGTTTCGATGCAGACCATATGGAGAAGTTCGCGATTGTCTCCGAAAATCGGAGAAATCCGGATTTCCACCGGATAAGTCCCGCCGTCTTTCCGGGGGGATGTGTATTCCTGGATATAGGTCTCTCCCGACCGGATCTTTTCCCAAAGAGGGTTCCCTACAAAGGTCCGGTCCGAAATGCGCGAGAAATAATACCCGGAAAAATCAGGTATTTCTTCGAAAGTGCATCCTTTGCTTTCGAGGTAGGCCTTGTTGGCCCACTCAAAGGTACCCCCCGGACCCGCGATGAAAATGGGCGTGTCGACGGCTTCTGTCGCAATTTGCTGGAGCCGGATCTGACGTTGTTCATTTTCGTGAAGAAAGGCGATAGCGAGTTTGTCGGAGAGATCTTCCACGAGGGATAGAAGCATATTGTCCAGGGCAATCCGGTTGAACACCGAAATACCGATAGAGGCCAAAGGGGGAGCACCCGGAAGACTGACAGGGAAAAAGGCGCTGGCTTCGATATGGTTTTTCCGGAAAAAGGTTTTATAAGGGTCCGGGTAGGTTTCTGTGTCGAGAATTTGTCGTTCTCCTGTCGACAAGACACGGGCGGCAGCGGATGAGAAGGTGTTTTCATTCACCAAGGTATCCAGTGTTTTCTGGACCATGCCCGGGGGGTCCGCCAAAGCGCTGGACAGTGCGAGGATGGAAAACTGTCCACCGGGTTCCCGCTTAACAATGGTGGCTATTCCCAGAGAAAAGGATTCCATGAGATCTTTCACCAGCGCGGAAAAGACTCCTTCGATCGGAAGATTCTCAAGAATGCGCTGGTCGAGCTGATGCAGAATTCGTCGGACCGCTTCCGAATGACTCTGAAAGGTCGTGTCCCGCACGATCAGGAGCAGGGACTCCTCTTCCTCGTAGGGCAAGAGAATCGCCCGGATGGATACCGGTACCGATCCCCGGTCCTGGCGACGGAGAAAGGAACTGAAGGAGTCGCTGGTTCCGGTCGAACGAAGCGACCGGACGACCTCGGAAAGATGTCCGGCTTCGTCGGGAAGAAACGCGGTTACGGTATTGCCCAGGAGGAGCTCTGTAAAGTGGATTCCTGCCATGTCGGCGAAAGCCGGATTGGTCTCCAGGACCAGGAAGGAGTCCGGATGTATCAGGAGAATCCCGTCTGGAGAGTTCTGAATCATTTTCCGGTACTTCTCTTCGTTCTTCTGCAGTTTTTTCTGAAGACGCTTTCTCGAACCGATATCCCGGAAAATCAAGACCATCTCTTTCAGTGGACCTCCGGAAGACTGGTAGATCGGGGTACACAACAGAGAACACTCCAGGAGGGATCCATCTTTTTTGATCAGGGAGCAGTTTTCCGTCTCATAAGGTTCGTTGGAGAAAGCGGTTCCCCGGATCCTGGACGCGATGAAGCTGTTTTCTCTGTCTGTATGTCCCGAACCGGAAGGAGTCTCTCTAAAGAGTCCCTCGGCGGAAGAACCGGACAGATCTTCCGAGCGGAAGCCCAGAAGGCGTTCTCCCGTTGAATTGAGTGAGAGGACTTTTCCGTCCGGATCAATCTCCATGACCCCTTCTCCCAAGTGGCGAACCAGTTTTTCCAGGTGATTTCGGGAAGATTCGAGATCCTGCTGAAGACGGTTCTGATCGGTCCGGTCATCAATAGTGGCGACGATTTGCCGTTCTCCTTCGAACTCGGTCAACTCGAGCCGGACATATACCGGAATCCGTCGGCCATTCCGGGCCGGGATTTCTGTCGTAAACCCGAGAGACCTCTGATTGCCTTGAAGGATATTGCCGATGGCGTCGGGGAGATCCGGACGACCGAAGAAGGGATCTATCGGCGGGTTGGATTTTTGGCAGATTTCTCCGGCCCGGAAACCGGAAAGTTCTTCGAATCCCTTGTTCACGACAAGAAATCGGTCCATGGATACAGGCAGGAAGGCGATACCCGATACGGATACATTGAGAGCCTCATAAATTGCAAAGTTCCGAAGAAAACGTCTGTATCGCTCCAGCCACGCGAGAACAAGGCCTGTCAGGGCCAGGATGAGGACAAATCCGGTGAACTGGAGAGAGATGAGACGGCGGTTGGATTTTTGGGCGAGCTGAAGGGTCTTGTTCGTGGAGCGGGACAATTCCAGAAGGACGGGAACGGATTGGCGTCTCAAATAGGCCATGTCGTCGTTTGACAGAAAAACGTCGGGTTGTCTCGGTGTGGCTTTGAGTACTTGGTCGATTTTCCGGAGAAGTGCCTCGAGAGTTTTTTGGCCGGAAAGTGAAAGATAGCGGTTGTGCGTTCGGGCATCACGCAAGAGCGCACGGGCGTGGATCAGATATCCTCGCTCGCGGGAAAGGTTTTCCAGCGGTGGACGACCCCTCTGGTGAGACAGATCCGTGATGAACCCGAGCGTCGAATGGAACCCTTCCAGGTCTGCTGTCAGGAAATTCTTGCTTTTTAAGGACCGGAGAATACGGGATGCGTCATGGAGAGTCTTGACGCTGCCAAGAAAGGAAACGAAGAGAACCGGCAAGATCAGAAAAAAGACGAGGTTTCTTTGCCGGGAAATGGAAGGGGCGAAGAGGGCACGAAAAGGGAAGGAAGAATTTTTTCTGGGGACTGATCCGGCGGCGTTCATTGAAGTCCCGGAATTCGCAAAGCTCTGTCCGACGATATTTTCTTGAAATGGTCGGGTCGAAAAATGGTCGGGAATCCATTGAAGGAATGCTTCATGAACTTTTTCGAAAATATCTTTGGGATGAACACGATCACCCGAACTCCTGCGCCAGGGAGAAGCGTCTTTCTCTCATGCAATGGGATTTTCCCGGACAGTGCCGGGCCGGTTTTGATGGAGAGCCGGATCCATCTTGGAATTTTATGATTTTCTTGAGAATGTTGCCATTCCCGAGGGATCCTTGTACAGAGGCAGTGGGTGTCGGACCTTGCTTCTGGATGGAGTCTCCCGGAGGATGCTTCGATGTTCATTGCGGGGGACAGACGTTTTTCGTTGACATAAGCACAAAAATCAATCGATGATAGGAAGTGACGATGCCCGGTAAGTTTTGACAAGGCCTTGTCGACAAGATTATGTGGGGGTGATGGAGTCCACCTGAACGGCCCTTTCCGTCAAAGGAAAGGGATGATGACTCCTGTGAGAGGCGAGTTTCGCATTCCTTCTTGCAGGAGACCGTTTCAGGCCGATCTGTTATCCCTTTTTTCTTGCGTTCAGGGAGGCAGCGCTTGGGAATAGAGATGCGCTTGACTGCAGAGGGGCTTCGCACAATCGGACCCGACGGGGCGAAGCGACTTGGAAAGGGCAAGGAATGGGAGAGACATTATTCGAATCAAAGCCCCGGGCGGGATGGAAGGATCTGGTGAGCTGGCGCGTCCTGTTGCCGCTGTCGGGACTTCTTCTCACGCTTTTCTGGGGCGTCCAGCGCTGGGCGGAAGACCGACATTACGTGTATTCGGACGATGTTTATGTTCAGGGAAAGATCACGCTGGTTTCTTCTTCGATTGCCGGTCGGCTGATTGCCCTGAACGTAAACGAAGGGGATCCGGTCGAAAGAGGGGATATTCTTGCGACGGTCGACCGGACGGGAGAATCCTATCAGCGCACCCATAATTCAGAGAAGAACCTGAAGGCCTACCAGTTGCTGAAAAGGGACCTTTCCAGCCTGAAAGATCTTCTCCGGCAGGAGAAGGACGAGAAAGACCGGTATCTCCGCTCGAAGGATCTTCTTCAGGAGCATTTCATTTCCCTCCAGAAACTGGAAGATGTCCGCACCCGCTGGGAGAAAGTCCGGGCAAGACGGCGTGAGCTCCAGGGGGCTATCGTCGCAGAAGAGCAGGCGCTGGACGTGACGGAAGTTCACCCGACAAACGAAACGGTCTTCGCTCCGATTCGTGGACAGGTGGCCCAGCGCCTTGTCAATCTGGGGGAAACGGTAAAGCCGCTCCAGCCGATAGTCAGTCTGATCAACACACAAAACCTTTCGAGCATCTGGCTCGACGCCTTCGTTCGGGAAACACAGGTCTGGAAGATCAAGCCCGGGCAAAAGGTGCGGATCCATGTCGACAGCTGGCCCGGGGATACCTTTTACGGACACGTGCTGGAGTTTATCCCGGCGGCTTCTCAGGCCTTCTCCCTGCTTCCGGCCCAGAATGCGGCCGGCACCTTTGTCAAAGTCGTTCAACGGATTCCCGTGCGTATCGTCTTCGACAGTCTGAAAAATCGGACTATTCTTCCGGGAATGTCGGCCGAAGTCTGGATAGACCGAAAATCGGTTCCGAAGAAGGATTTGGTCAGGTGACCGGTCCGATTGACTGGAGGCAGCGATTTCCTCTTTTTTCCTTCCGGGTTTTCCTCATTGCTCTTCTTGTCCTTCTCCCGGTCCCGGAGAGTTTCGGTGATCCTTTGGACAGCCAGGGCATTCCGGTAACGAGGGGCGAGATTCTTCAGGAAGCTCTCGACAATAATCCAGGCATAATCGTTCAGGCCAACCGCTTATCGGCTGCGAAGGAAGAGGTAGGTATCCGGCGGGCGACTTATTATCCACAGATCAGCCTGAACCTGGCCCAGCTCTATTTGAATACCCCCGTTTTGGGAATATCTTTTCCGAACGAGCAACCCTTGGCCCCCGAAGCCATTCTTCCGACATTCACGCAGGGGATTTTTGAGTTCGGCCGCCGTCACAACCAGGTGAAAGCCGCCGTTCTGAAGAAGAAAGCCCGGCGGTGGATGCTGGAAGAGGCCCGACTCGCCGTAGTCTGGAAAGCCGCTATGTCCTTTGATCAACTGGCGATGTACCAGCACCTGCTGCAGGCGGCCGATGAAAATGAACGGGCCGCCCGGAAGCATCTCGAACGGACACGCCTGCGCCTTGAAAAAGGTCTGGCGATCTTCCCGGATTTGACACAGGCAAAAGTGTATTGGCAGAAATCTCGTCTCCAGATCGTTCAGATCCGGAACTCCCTTCGCAAGGCCCAGGCCGACCTTGTCTATGCGACCGGACACAAAAAATTCCATCCTTACCTGGCCGTGGAGTCCACCTGGGCTGAAATGCTGCCTCGAAACCCGGATGCTCTGGTCGAATCGGCCATGCATCAGCGTCCCTTGCTGCTGTCTCTCAGGAGGAAGGACAGGGAAAAGAAGGTTCTGGTCGACAGAGAGTTTGACGAACACCTCCCGAAACTTGACCTCTTCGCCAACGGTCTGATTGTTTATGGCCTTCCTTCGTCCGTCACGCTTGCCCCGCCATCCAGTGGTC
>JAKBTR010000066.1 GCA_021844275.1 Nitrospirota bacterium
GAGAGATCAGTCGTACTTTCTCGGAAATGAGGGTGTCGATTCGGGAGGTTTCTTGATCGAGGAAAGAGGAGATGATGGTCTGTTCCTTGCTTTCTGGGAGTGGACACTGGATGTTACCAATTAATTCAAGATTTAATCCGTCGCGCAAATCCCCGCCAGAAATATTGCGAATATTCTGGTAGTTGGATGTTAGCCACCAGAATAAAAAACGAGGCGTGATTTCATTTTCAGGAACAATTGCAGCCATTGATTGATTGCATGTAGCTTCGATTGCTAATTGTGCAACCATTCCTTTTGTTTTTCCTTGACCGGCTAGGGCAATAAGCAATGATCCAGGATTGATCCATTGTGTACTGCTATTTTCATAGGCCTCTTGGGAAATAAAATCAGATGGCTCTGAGATCATGCATTGGTTTACAGCTCCAGAGTTAAGCCATGGGATGGTTCCATTTGTCCAATAGTCCTGATTCGTTTTGTCTGGAGTACCCCCTGAATATATTCGAGAAAGCCAGCGAAGCCGCCCCTTATTCCAATGCTCTGGCACTTCCCCCAGCCATGCCACCCCGGAGTCCTTGTATTTTGGATATTGGGGGTAGCTCAAGCCGGCACCCTCCAGATTTCTTCTTGTCTCCAGTTCTCTTTGAACCTCATCTCCTTTGGAGAGATCATTGGATGAGATTCCACCAGACAAACGAATCTCCTATGCCAGGTGGAACGAGGGGAGACAATGCGTATGAGATAGGCCAGCAAAGTCATTGTGTTGCCAAGCCGACCATCCTCCACCGGGTTGAACGAATTTGCCAGTTCTGCAGGTTTTTTCCTAGGAATTTGCATTTTCAGGGAAAACGATCGATTCCAGATTCGCCCATGATGAGCACAGAGGTTGCGGACGATGGACAAATGATGGGAAAACGATACCAGGACTTTTTCATCCAGTTCGTAGACATCGGCGATACTCTGTCGGTCTGTAGGATCTTTAAGATTTTGCAGCCAGAGCGAAATGTGCCCAAGGGCCATCAGCTCGCAGGCAACCCAGATGGGCGGAAGTTCTAAATGGTTATAGTTGTTTCGGTAGTGTTCGGCAAAGATCTCCCGGCTTCTCCGATATTCTTTTTCGAGTTCCTCCTTGCAGGTCTCCCACACGTCCCGTCGTCGAAAGAGGTCGGGATTGGTATGGGCGAAAGGACCGTATTTCAACGCCAGAGAGTGTGCCCATCGGGCGCGTAAAGAAATTTCCACCCGCTCGATGGCATCGAGAAGCAGAAGGCGGAGTTCGAGGTCGAAGTCGTACAACAGGAGGATTTCTTCCAGCGTGGTGTCCCGACGAAATGCATGTTGCCCGCTGCTATCTTTTAATTCAAAGGGCAACCAATAGGCCCGAAGCCTGTAATAGTTGATGTGGGTCAAAAGGTGCCGGGCGTATTCCCGATCCGGGATGGACAAACCGCGTTCAAGGAGGAGATCTATTTGCTGGTCTACGCTCAGGGGGGGCTTTGGAAAGGATGCCGGAGTCATTGTCCGGCCCTTAAAACAAAAAACCCGCCTGGTGCGCATCGTTGAGAGGCGGGGCGGGTGTTGTTGATTTTGATCTTATAGGAGCTTGGCCTTTCTGTCAAATTGTCGGAAGGACAAAAGCGGCCGTTTCGTCCAATGATTAAATCTTTGGGTGTGTTTGCCTCCGATGAAAATAGACCGGATTTCCCATGGATTTTTGGAGGATCGAGAAGGTCCCCCCGAATGGCTTCCTGGAACAGGATCAAGGCTTCAGAGTGCCGGTGAGTCCCCCACGCCGACCATTTTTCGACATAGGGCCACGTTCGGAGGAGACAATTCATCCGGAGTGAAAGGCGACAGAGAGAAGCGTGCGGATCGGGCCGGATCACTCGGTCACCTTTCCCAGTAGTTCCATGATCCGGGACTCCACAGCCTTGAGATCCGCTTTGATCTCTTCCAGAGGGCGAGGAGGCTTAAAAACATAGAAGTACCGGTTGAAATTGATTTCGTATCCGACTTTCCCGGCTTTTCCGTCTTTCTCGTCGCGAATCTCTTCATTGATCCAGGCATCCGGAACGTGAGGCTTCACTTCCCTCTCGAAGTATTCGTTTATGTCCTCTTTTAGAGGAACATTTTCGGTATCCCGGAGATCCGGATCATAGGTTTTTTGTCCTTTCTTGACCTTGACCGTTTTTCCGGGAGCTGGGGGTCGGTCTATAGTGATCTTCCGAAATCCGAAGTCTTGTGTATCGAAGATCTTGGAGATTCCTTTATTCTCGAACTCCCCATAGACCCGCGTGATCTCCCGGATGTTCTCGTCCGTCAGATAGTTTCGTTTGTTGCCCAGGGATTTTCGCATTTTGGCGTATAGGTCCACCGCATTGATCAGCTGGACCTTGTTTTTTCGTTCCTGAGATTTCCGATTCGAGAGGATCCAGACATAGGTGGCGATTCCTGTGTTGTAAAAGAGGTCGGTCGGCATGGCAATGATCGCTTCCAGCCAATCGTTTTCCAGTATCCACCGGCGGATTTCCGATTCCCCGCTTCCAGCGTCCCCTGTAAACAGGGGACTACCATTCAAGACGATCCCGATCCGGCTTCCTCCTTCACCCGAAGGTCTCATTTTTGAAAGAAGGTGGAGGAGGAAGAGAAGGCTTCCATCGGAGACTCTGGGAAGACCCGGTCCGAACCGGCCCCCATACCCTTTTCGTTCATGTTCATTGCGAACGAAGTCCTGGATTTTCTTCCAATCCACCCCAAAAGGAGGATTCGAGAGCATGTAGTCGAATTTCTCCTGTGGAAAGGCATCCTGGCTGAAGCTGTTCCCGCTGGCTATTCTGTTCGGGTCTTGCCCCTTGATCATCATGTCGGCTTTGCAGATGGAATAGGATTCGTCATTCAATTCCTGGCCGAACACGGTAAGGCGCATATCGGGATTGTGTTCTCGGAGGTAGTCTTCGGCGGCCGACAGCATCCCTCCAGTGCCGGCGGCCGGATCGTAAAGAGACCTCACCACCCCAGCTTTTGAAAGGGCCTCGTCATCAGCGTCGAAGAGAATGTTCACCATGAGCCGTATCACTTCCCGTGGGGTAAAATGTTCTCCCGCCGTTTCATTGGAGGCTTCCGCAAACTTCCGGATCAGTTCTTCGAAAATGAGGCCCATTTCCTCATTGGGAACCTTGTCGGGGTGGAGATCGATCGTGGTGAATTTCTGAACGATCATGAAAAGAAGGTTCTTACTGTCCAGGTTGGAGATTTGTTCCGTAAAGCGAAATCGTTCAAACACATCCCGGGCATTTTCGGAGAGGTCTCCGAGGTAGGACTCGAGGTTCTGTCGGATATGCTGGGGATCGTCCAAGAGCTTGGAAAAGGTGAAACGGGAGACGGAATAGAATTTCTGCCCGGAGACTTTCAAGAGGAAGGGGGCGAGGTCTTTGATTCCTGAGTTTTTCCGGGAGTTGTATTCTTGGAGAACTTGGCTTTTGGTTGGTTCGAGAACGCAGTCCAATCGGCGAAGGACGGTAAAGGGCAGGATGACTTTTCCGTAGTCGGCCTGCTTGTAATCTCCCCTGAGCAGATCAGCAACGGACCAGAGAAAGGCCGCCTTTTCCGAAAAGTTTAATGTCATGCGTTCTCCAACATGTTGAACTTATTGGTTTTGCCTCCTTGTGTGCCATCCTAGCTGAAACTTACCCCTAAACCAACTACTGTAGCCTCTCTGCAAGGTCCTCCGCCCGAAGATGAGTGTATCGCGCCAACATCTGAAGCGTCTTATGTCCAGTAATCGTTCTGACCTCCATCGTATCAAACCCCTTCTCAAAAAGCCGACTTGTGGCCTCGTGCCGGAGATCGTGAAAGTGTAGTCCGGAAATTCCTGTTTCCCGACATGCCTTGGCAAAGCCCTGTGAAATCGCGTCCAGGCCAATATCCCAGACCCTCCCGTCGATTCTGCGGGCATTCAGACGTTCCTTGAGGATTGCCACGGCAACGGAGGAGAGGGGAACGATTCTTTTCTGACCGTTTTTCGTTTCCGGAAGCGTCACTGTCCGTTTCTTGAGATCCACCATCTCCCAGGTTATTCCCGCAAGTTCTCCACGGCGCATGGCGGTTTCCAGGGCGAATCGGATCACCTGGTTCATTTCTTCGGACGAGGATTCGAGGAGCTTTTCGAGTTCTCCCGGTTGAAGCCTCCGGTCACGCCCAGCCGGAGGTGAGGGCATTCGGATCGACTTGACGGGATTCGTGAGGCCTTCCATCCCCCATTCTTTCCGGGCAATCTCGAAAAGGTGGGAAATGATCGCGAGCTCCAGACGGACGGTATTGGCTGAATAGCCGGCTTTCAGGCGGTCATCCCGATAGGAGGCTATGTCGTTTCCACGAATGCTTGCCAGGACACGTTTTGCCAAAGGGTGATTCTTCCAGATGGAAATCCGGGTTTTTTCCCGACGGAACCCCTTCTTGGCGGATGAAACTTCTTTTTCGTATCGGACCAGGGCTTCGGAAAGAGTCGTGTTCTCTGCTTCCTTTCTGGAAACAAAAATGCCCCGATCCATTTCACCTTCGATCTGTCTGGCCCAGGCCTCGGCAGCGGATTTTGTGTCGAAAGTCCGAGTGATGCGATCGAAGCCTTTTCTTTTGACGATTGCCCGCCAGGAACCGCTTCGTTTCTGGAAGTATGCCATTTTTCGATCTTCCTCCTGGAGAAATTTTGGATGGAAAGATCCTAGCATTTTTGAAGTCCGGGCACCATAGGGGCACCAAATTAATTTCATGAAGTAAGGGTAGGTTTTATATTATGGCTTAAATTCTGGTGCCGGAGACCGGGATCGAACCGGTATGACCTTTCGGTCGAGGGATTTTAAGTCCCTTGCGTCTGCCTGTTTCGCCACTCCGGCCAAAAGGAGAGGAAAGCGATGAAGATGATCATATCCGGACGGTTTGATGTTCTCAAGAGACCTGTGTCATTTTCCCGGATAGGCCCCTTGCCATTCGTAGCGGATATGGTGGCCATGACCGCAGAAAATGACCGGCATCTTCCGAACCGGGGGCGTGTATCCGTTCAAGTGGATCAGGGGGAGGTGCCGGGGAGGGCTTTGCCAGACAGTCAGTGTAAAGCAGCCGGTTCGTGTCTGAAAAGAGAAGGTGTCGGGAGATGTATTCTGTACGGGAGCCAGTGAAAATCGGACCCGGTCTTTGGAGAGTCTCTCCAGAACAATCTCCTTGCGGGGGGACTGACTGGAAAGGATACTTACCGCCCCGCCGGGATCGGAGATCGTTCCGGAATAGAAGGTACCGGGACGAACGGCGATGACGGAGAGAGAGAACGCCTGGGGGATATGGGAGAGGTATATCCCTTCCGCATCCTTTCGAAGATGATGCAGAAGGGGATCCCCGCCTTTTTCGCGGGCGTAGGATGCGGGGAGACACAAAGCGAGGGAAAAAAGAAACAGAAAAAAAGTGAAAAACGGAGTTTTCATGGGTTTTTGTCCATGGGGTGAAAGTGAGAGTTTTCCCAAAACACCTCGCTCCTCCGGATTGTCGTCATGAAGACTGGAGAATGTCGAGGAGGATGCGGGCCGCTGTCTCGGCTCCCGGATAAGTGGGCGTTGGGAATTTTTTCAGGGAACCGGACAGGACTTCCCGTTTTTCAAGAAACGTTTCCAGTGCGACGAGAAGTTCCGGAAGAGTCCGTCCGGAATGCGTCATGACGCGTCCTTCTCTGGCCAACCTGTCTATGCGGTCTGCCTGGGGATCCAGTATGCGGGGAAAATCGCAGAGAAATGACGGAACCCCGGCTTCCAGAAGCTCGTGCACGGTATTGTATCCGCCAGAAGCGATCGCACCGTCGAACCCCCGCAGGTACGGTCGGATCGGCCAGAGCGGAAGCCATTCTCCAGCGTGGATCCCTTCAGGCAACGATCGCGACAGGGGGCCCGCCGCATAGAAGAAAGATCGGTTCTTTTCCCGGAGGAAGGTCGCGATCTCTTTTGCCCGCTGTTTTCCTTCCGGGTCTCCTCCTCCTCCGAAGGACAGAAGAAGCGTTTCCCGGTTTTCAGGGATTCCGAGCCGTTCGCGGGCCTCTTCGCGCGAAAGAAGGGGGTCGGCCGGAAGAATGGGGCCCGTCCAGCGAAGTCGGGGATCGTTCTTCAGAAACGAAGGAAGAGGGATCGAGTTGGTGTCGTGCGGCACCAGAATCCGGTGGTATCGGCGCAAGCTCTGGTAGAGGTAGGGGTCTTCCGCACGGCGGACATGCTGCTCCCGAAAAATGAAGGCCTTGTGGATCGGCCACTCCATGGTCGGAGCCAGTTCCTTTTCCGGTCCTTCGGGAAAGGTGTCCGTCACCAGGACATGGGGGTCGAAAGATGCCATCGCCTGGAGGATCAGTGGACGAATGGTCTGCAGGTAGGATTTGGCGGTAAGACCTCCGGTCCGGGCCCTGTTGCGGCCGGGAAGACGGATGGCATAGAACGGGTTCGCCTCGGGAAAGGGAGCGGCCTCCGATTGGGTCAGGAAGAGGATCTCGGAAGACGGAGCCTCTTTCGACAAGGATTGGGCAACGTTCAGAAGGCGTGAGAGATGTCCGATCCCCAATCCGTTTGAAGCGTAAAACAGAAAGCGCATCAGGAAGCGTCCGGAGAAGAGCCGAGAGAGCCTTGCCGGTCGTCGCGGTATCCACCTCCGGCCATGTCGGCCGGATGATCCCCCGACATGTCGACATGGACAGGCTGCTGTTCCGAATGCATCATCCAGTCGAGCAGCATCATGTCGCCGAAAGACATTCCTCCGCCCATGAACGGCATGCCCCCCTGATAAAAGGAGGTGGGAGGCGCGTAGCTTCCTGTGCGCTGGTAGTTCTGGTCCATTTCCGAGAGACATTTCGGACAGGCGCGGCCGTAGGCGACCTTTCCGTCACGTTCGAGCGAGATGGTGCGTCCCTCTCGGGCGTCCGCTCCGCAAAAAACGCATTTGTCCGGATGGAAGGACGCATTTCCTGAAGAACCTGAAGAAGAAGAGGAGTCGTAAGAGCCTTGCCCGGAGGCGGTTTCTCCGGTGTCCGTGGATGAGGCGGGTGCCGCCTGGACCTTGTCTCCCATCAAGTTCCGGATTTCAAGAATGGCCTGGTCCACGGGAGTCAGGGAGTCCTCGAACTTCTGGTGTACGGCGGCCCAGTTCGTCGAGGGACCTTCCGGAGTTCTCAGACAGGTCAGCACGGTGGTGTAGGCCTGATCGAGACGACTGAAGGCGTTTTCGAGAACGGCCTTTTTCTCCGGATGATCCAGAAGGTAGTAGTTTTTCTCGTCTCGCAGCTTGTCTACCGCCGCCATAAGGCGCGCACCGGTTTCTTCCATTTCCTTCTTGTGTTGCTGACCATCGTCCTTTGTCTTCTGCCCCTGCATCTTTCCGGCGACAAAGAGCAGGACGCCAATCGCCAGAATTGCCACGAGCGCGATCGTCAGAAGATGAGAGGAATGATGTTCCGCCGGGACCCCCATCATCAGGGGCTGGTTCGCCGTCCGCGCGCCGTCCGGGATCTGGAGTCCCTGGTCGGACAATTTCTGTTCGAGTCGTTTCCGAAGCGCGAGGACATGTTGCCGGTTATGGGCGAAGGACAGCGAAGGGTTTTCCTGGATGGCTTGATCGAGATACCGCAGCGCATCGTGTTCTTCCCGGAGATGATGAGACGACAGGGCCATGAAATAGAGATATTTTCCCGAACCGGTCGGTTGATGCAGATGAAGGTCCCGGAAAATATTGAACGCGGCTTCTGCATTCCCCTCATGATAAAGAGAAAGGCCTTTTTCGAAGGACGTATCCGAAAAAGCGGGACTGAGGAGAAGCAGGGATAAGGCAAGACCAGAAAAGAGTCTCGAGATTGGGCGACTAAACGGGAAGAGGGATCCCATCAGGAATTTCCCATTTTTTTCTTGAGCGCAGCCAGTTCATCGTCGACGGGGGTCTGGGTCTTGTCGAGAGCCCGGAAAGCCGCTTCCGTGTCGGAGCCGGTCTTTTGGTCCGCCAGATCTTTTGTCGCCTGGGCCTGGGCCTCCATCCGGTCGATCTTGTCCGACATCCGGGTCATTTCCCGTCCGATATGATCGGGATCGATTTCCGCCCGGATGGCATTGATCTCTTCCTTGGATTTGGCGCGCTCTTCCTTGAGGGAAAGAAGGGACTGGCGGTTGCGGAAGTCGTCTCGTAGCTGGCGGAGTTTTTCGAGATCGTTTTTCAGTTCGGAGACAACGGTTTCCTGGTCGCTCTTCTGCCGGTTCAGATCTCCGAGAGTCTGCGTCAGGCGCGCTTTTTCCTCCAGGGCTTTCTTTGCCAGGTCGTCGCTTCCGGCCTTTACGGCTTTTTCGGCCCGTTCCTGATAAAGACGGACCCCATCCTCCGACTCCCGGACCTTCTGCTCAAGCAGCTTGATCTCCGCCATTTCTTTCACCAGGGCTCCCTGGGCGCGGTCCAGCTTGTCGTCAAGTTCCTCAAGTTTCTGATTGATGATTGCGGCGGGATCTTCCAGTTTGTCCGCCAGTTCGTTTGCATTGGCTTTGAAAATCGTCTTGAAACGTTCAAAGATACTCATCCAAAAACCTCCTGAAATGTGACTTTAGCGAAAACAAGCTTGTTACAGAGGCTATTGCCTCTGACCGGAAGAAGAGAAGTTTCCGGAAAACGGAGAAGATCCGCTGGGATATCCTTTGTAGGGACGATCGTCAACAAATCCCGTCTGGCCAGGGAATGGTACCTGTTTTCGGGGGGCGGCCGCATTTTTGGCAACGTGAAGGAATCGGCCCCGCCCCCCTCTCACCCGACCCAATGGAGTGCGGATTTCGTTCGAGCGCGCTATGGAGACGAACTGGCTGTCCTGGAAGTATCCGAGCAAAGCATAAAGGGAGCGCCCCGAGCTCCAGAGAGGGACAAACCAGGAAGGGGCGTCGCCCGGATCCAGTTCAAACGAGTAGTCCGCCCGGGGGTCCAGCGAGCGGTCGCCCCTTCCCCGGGAGGTCGTGACGTCCAGTATCCGAAGGATAAGGCGAGGAAGACCGGAATGTCCGGATGGCCGAACGATTCCCGCCCAGATTCGGAAAGGATCTACCGGAAGGAGGAGAACGGATGGTGTCCGATCGAT
>JAKBTR010000005.1 GCA_021844275.1 Nitrospirota bacterium
CTCGATTGCTTTTCCAAGAGTTTTTTCCCCTGACAGATTGGCATTGATCTCTACGGAAGGCATCCGGTCGTCTCTGATACGCCTCTCCCCTTCTGTGCGATAATCCATTTTGGCCACGCTTCCCAAGGGAACAGTCCTTCCATCAATTGACAAAAGAGGCAAATCGGCAAGACCGGATGGATTTCTCAAGGCGCGGGGATCAACTCCGACAGTGACCTTCCGGAGACCTTCCTTCCCGGAAACGGTTGCCACGCTCTCTTCATTCAACATCAACCGGAGTGTATGCGCCAGAGAAAGAGGGCTGACCGTCTCTCCCCGAACCGGTTTTACCTTGGGACGAATGACCAGAACTTCCTGGCGGCTCATTCCCTGAAAAGACACGTCTACCAGACCTTTTATACTGGAAATCTGTTCCCTCGCGCGATCGGCGACAGACAAGAGCCTTCTCTGGTCAAATCCCATCAGAATCAGCTGCAACGGAATTTCCGGCGCGTTTCCACCCAAAAGGGAAACCCGATCAACCGATGCCCGGTCTCCAGTGTTTTCGGAGAAAAGACGTCGAACTTCTGCCATGGACTGGTTCTGTGTCACCGACCTCTCTTTGACAGGCTTGAGAGATACATAAAGATAGCCTTGATTGACGGGTGTTTCCGGATCCCCTCCGATCTGGTAGAAGACGGAGGAGACTCCTTGCATTTGACGTATCTTGTTCGAAACAGACAAAAATCGTTTGTCGGCATATTCAGGCGAAGATGACAGACCGGCCGTCATCTTGACCAGATATACACCCTGATCGGTTTCGGGCACCAGATCGACCCCGATCCCCGGAACCAGAAAGATCACCCCCACAAGGGTTCCCAACGTCGACAGCAACACCGTCCAAGGGTGATCGAGACACCACTCCAGGAGCGTCCGATAGCGGCTGCGGACTTTTTCCACAAAAGAGGATTCTCCGGCCTGAAGGTCCGTTCGGGAGCTTTTGCTCTTGGCCAGGCGGGCGGCCAAGACAGGTGTTAATGTCAGGGAAACGAGCATGGACATCAAAACCGCAAAAGAGACCGTCAAGCCAAACTCATGAAAAAATTTCCCGAAAACGCCTTTCATAAAGGCCACAGGAACAAAAACGGCGACAATGGAAAAAGTCGTGGCGAGGACAGCCAGCCCGATTTCCCCCACTCCATCCCTTGCTGCCTGCAACGGGTCCCGACCCATTTCCCGGTGACGGGAAATATTCTCCAGAACGACGATGGCGTCGTCCACCAGAATGCCGACGACCAGGGAAAGGCCGAGCATCGTCAGTGTATTCAGGGTAAAGTGAGCCAGACGCATGATGGCGAAGGTCGAAATGACCGATGCCGGTATGGCCAGGGAAGCGATAATCGTCGACGACCAGGATCCGAGAAAAAGAAAAATAACCAGAATTGTGAGAAATCCCCCGAAAAAGAGCGTCTCGAACAACTCCCTGTCGTTCTTCGAGACAAATCCGGACAGATCCATCCGGATGATGGGACGACTCCCCAATGTGGACGGAATCTTCAATCCATCCAGAAGGGCGCGAACCTTTTTCGACACCTGAATACCATTGGCATCCGGTTTCTTATAGACCTTGAGACCGACTGCGACTTTTCCATCCAGACGCAGAATGGAGGCAGGCTCTTCAGGCGATTCTTCAATGACCGAAATGCTGGACAATGGGATCTGTCGGCCGGATCCCAGGACAATGGGAAGCTTTTCCAGAGATGCAGGAGTCAGCTGGTCTTCCCGGGTTTCAACGAGAAGTTCCTGCTTGCCCTGAACAACTTCACCCGTCGGAACAAGGAGGGATGCTGCTTTGATCGCCGCGATCACTTGGTCGACAGTCATCTTGTAGCGCCCGAGAGAGCCGGGTCGGATCCACACATGAAGCACGGTCTCGGGAGGCCAGAGAGAGAGGACCGACGATACCCCTCCCAGAGCCCGGAGAGGACTCACGAGATGAGTCCTCAACCACTGTCTGTCGGAAGGGCTTCCCGATTTTTCAAGCGGAAAAAGGATCCAGAGAAGAGGCATTTCGGTCGGCGTCACCCGAGAAATGACAGGGTGGGAAACATCCTTCGGTAAAAGGTGGCGAATCTGCTGGACCTTTTCTTCGACGCGGGCAAGCATCCTTCCGGTCCGAACCGAGTCCGGAAAGACCAATGTCACCGAAGAAGCCCCGGAGACGGTCACCGAATGAATGTGCTGAATCTCCGGCAAGGTGGAAAGAGTGTTTTCCAACGGGATCGTCACCTTTTGCTCGATTACGCGCGCGCTGGTCCCCGGCTCCTGAAGCGTCACCGAAATGATGGGGAAAGAAACCGCAGGAAAAAGATCCTCTCCGAGCCTGAGGTAAGAAACGGCGCCGGAGATGATTAGAGCCAGAAGCATCATCCCCACAAAGACGGGACGTTTTAATGCCAGATTTGACAAGAACATGCGTGCGAGGTCACCTCATCAGTCCCGTGAGCTAAGGGTTACGGATTTTCAAATCTTGAATGTTGGGCGCATAATAATAGCAAAGCTCTGATTCTGATCAAACCCTGGAGAGTGTGAGGAAGGGAGAATAGATGGGAAAATTGAGGATGCTTGCAGGAGGAACCGCAATGGTCCTGCTTTTATTGACGACCGCTTCCTGCAACTGGTTTTTGAGTTTTCCCGAACAGGGAACGAGAGCTCCGATCAGTCATAACCCTGTTCTGAAGATCGGAGAAAGGTATACCGACCTCTGCACCATGAATGTGCCGGATCACCTTCACAGGGAAAGTATCAGCCACGCCGTTTTCCACCATCGTCCGTTTCTTATTTTTTTCGGAGCACCGGTTCACTGCACCCCGTGCGTGCATGAAGACCGATTGATCAAGGGTCTCATGGATATCTACCACTCCCGTATGGCGTTCGTTCATATCGACGACTATGAAGATTCCGAGCAGGCAACCGTCCACGACTGGCGGGTACACGGTGAGCCCTGGGTCGCCCTGATCGACCGGGAAGGTACCATTGCCAATGTGATCCCCGGGGATGCGAGCTACGATTCTCTGAACAGCATGATCAAAAAGCTCACACGCTAGGAATTTTCTGGCAACCGGAAAAAAGTCGCAGAACGTTAAGGTGTCCCGGACAAGATCCCTTATTTTTCTCCGACGGTTCTTTTCCTGTTCCTGACCCACTCGAGTTCTTCATCACGAGAATTCAGAACCCCCTTTCTCCGGAGTCTCCGGATTTCCGCAAGAATATCTCCCAGTTCCGGAGAAGGCGCGATCCCTTCGCGGACGAGATCATCCCCCTTGAGGCACGATTCGTCCGCAGAGCGCCTCTCCAGTTCGACAATAGTTTTTTCCCAAAACTCTGGGGCTTTGCTCTCCGCACGAACGAGCTCCAGAAAATTCCTTTGGGGAGAAAGATTTTCCTGGATTTCCGGACGGACTTTCTTGTTTCTGGCATCACCAGACCGTTCCGGGAAAAGGGTTTCCCGAATGACCCTGGCCTTTTTTTCCGGTATGCCGAGAAGGCGAAGGCCTCTGTCGCATTCTTTCCGGGGAAGTCCGTAAAATATGGCCAAAAGCAGGAGGATCTCTTTCCAGAATTGCCCCATGGAAGAAAAGTAGCGTTCATGGATCATCAACCGATCCCAAGCGAACACCCTCGCTCGTCGCGGCGAAGACATTCCCAGCGATGGAAGAACGTTTCCCCATGGCCTTTCGGTGAGCCAACGAAAAACGATGGCGCATCGGGCGTCTTCCCTGACAGAATTCTGGATTTCATCCCACAAGCGACTTTTCGAAGCCCTCATGAAGTACTCGTTGACGCGAGAAGTCTCCAGAGCTTCTGCCGTCAGGGGAGCGGGGCGAAAGCCCAGGCGTTCCTGAAAACGAAAAAGACGGAAAACGCGTACCGGATCTTCCTCGAAGGACTTTGAGGTCAAGATCCTCAATTCTTTTCTGGCAATGTCCTCTTTGCCTCCGACCGGATCCAGGAGGAGCAAGCTTTGCTGCAAGGGAAACTCGAGAGGAAACGCCATAGCGTTCACGGAAAAATCTCGGCGGTAAAGGTCTTCGTAAAGCGATGCCGGCGAAACAACAGGCATTCCTCCCGGAACCGGATACGCATCCGTCCGGCAGGATGCTATGTCGAGCCGGACGAGAACACCTTCATGCAAGACATCGATCTTGCATGTGTTGAACTCCGAAACCCGGCACACCGGCACACCGAAAGATTCGGCGATCGCATGGCCCCATTGCACGGCATCTCCTTCGACTGCGAGATCGATTTCCTGGCGTGCTGGGCGCCGCAGCATCACCATATCCCGGACCCATCCTCCAACGATATATGCCTTTCCGCCGGAAGGAGGGGCTAACCGTCGGAGCAGGGAAGACCAGAAAGAAAGACCGGAGAGATATACCCTCATGACAAGCTCCCGGGATCAAGAAAAAATTTATTGCACTTTCCGGAAAAGCCGGATTTCAGGTAAGATGGTTCTAAATTCAGGAGATCTCAGATGACGAACGACCATATAGCATCATCGGCTCCTTTTCCCCCCGGACAGGACGCCAAAAACCGCGAAGACTCTTATATTGCCCGAGTCAGAGAATTGCTTGAGGAAGAAAAGGTTCCGGCCGCACTGGAACTTATCGACGAAGGGCTGCATCTTTTCCCTCTCTCATCCGCGCTTTTGGTTCTGAAAGGAAAAGCGTTTGAGTCCATGCGACAGTGGGACAAGGCCGAAGGATTCTACTGGCAATCGATGAGAGATCCCTTTTCCCCGGTTCCGGAGTCTTTTCTGTCCCTGGCGCAGGTCCGGTATCTCTCGGGGGAATCCGGAAAGGCTCTCTGGTTTCTGGAAGAAGGTCTCTCCCACTTTTCGGAAAACAACGATCTTCTGAGGGAAGCAGGCATCCAAAATGGACTTCTTGGCCAATGGTGGATGTCGTTCGCCCGTATCCGGAAGGCTTATCTGGCCCAGTCCTCAAAAACGCAAAACATCCTCGCATACGGAGCTCTCATAGAGCGACTTTCTCTCCCGGATCTCCTTGTCGAGCTGGTTCCACTTTACGAAAAACTTGTGGAACGGGAGCCTGCCATAACGGAATACCAGATCCTCTACGCCCGGGCCCTTGAAAGAAACAACCAGATCCGGAAAGCCATCAAGCACGTGCGCGCGCTTTTGAAAACCAACCCCCACAATCCGATGCTCCTGAAAGAAGTCGGACGGCTTTTGCTCAATCTCAACGAGCACACCCGATCGATCGACTCCCTCCGCCTGTCCATGGAATCCGGAGGAGAATCCGCCGAGATCCACTACCTCATCGCCACGGCCTACAAGGCAAGCGGCAAACCATTGGCCGGTATCGAAGCCATCAAACGGGCCCTTTCTATCGAACCGGACAATCCGGAATACCAGACACTGCTGGGCCTCCTGTATATCGACATGGGGGAACCGGATAAAGCCTTCACGGCCCTTCAGTCTCTGGCGGAAGCCTATCCTTTTCGGGCGCTCGGAGACCTCTTCCTCCGGAAAAAATCGCCAAACAAAGCGATTACCTCATATATAAATGCGTTCGAAATAGAACCCGATCCCCAGACCGGCCTTCTTCTTCTGAAACACTTGTCTGCCAGAAAGGACTGGTTCCTGTTTTTCGAGACAATGGCCTGGATGGAAATCCTTTTCCCGGAAAAAATCGAAAAGAAATTCCTGACGGACAGGCTTCTTTCCCACTGGAAGGATGACCAGGACTTTCCGCTGACACCCGCAGAGGAGCTCGCAATCCGGGCGCTCTCTCTGTACTTCTCCGGGAACAAGGAGGCGGCCTTTCCTCTTCTCGAACAGGCCGTCCTCGCGGATCCTCTGAGCGAAGTTCTTTACTGGATGCTGGGCCTTCTGGAAGAAGAGAAGGGGAACAAGGATGCCGCGTTGACATGGTATGGCCGAATCCTGCACAGCACGCGAGAACCTGTCACTCTCTTCCATGCGATGGCCAGGGTCCATATCCGGGGAGGAGACAGCTACTCCTCCCTGGAGCAGCTGCTGGAATCCTTCCTTGCCCAATACCCGTCACGACCGGGTTATTACCGCGTCCTCCACGAATGGGCCATTCGGACGGAGAACAGGCACAAGTCACCGGAAATACTGATGAAAGCGATGACGCTCCACCCGAACGACGTTTCTCTGTATGAACTTTTCTGTCATTACCACCCGGATCTTTCCGGACGAGATGATCTGGCGCCCGATTCCGTTCAGAGAGTCGTATCTCCGGCGGTCTGAAGAAGAACGCCTTCCCTCAGACCGGAATCGGAAACGACGAGTCCCGCCTGGGAGAGAGAGTGCATGACGGAAAGCAGTATCAGAGCTCCAGCGAAAATGATGTCCTCCCGCCCTTTTTCCACACCGGGGATATGGAGGCGATCCTCAAGACTCTTTCGGGCCAGTTCATCAAACAGGTCCTGCACGGTTCCTTTCGACAATCCCTTTCGATGAATCAGCGCCGGATTATAAACCTTCATTCCCAGAGCCATGGCAAGAAGTGTGGTCACACTGCCGGCCGTTCCAACCGTCGTGATGCTTGACGTCACATACGGAAGAAGCTGGGAGAAAACCGGTTGAAGGGATTCCCGGACAACACCTTCCGCTTCCGAAATTTCCTGACCGGAAGGTGGATCCCCTCGAAGGAACCCTTCCGTCAGTGTCACGACCCCCACTTCGATGGAAAAAGCCTTCAGGCATTCCTGGCGGGACTCGCCGAAAATAAGTTCGGTCGACCCTCCCCCTATGTCCAGAACAAGATAGGGCGGTGTCAATCCTTCCATATCCTGGAGAGCCCCGAGATAAGTCAGACGGGCTTCGGTTTCCCCATCTATCACTTCCATGGGAACCCCTGTCCGTTCCAGCACCTCCTTCACAACCTCGACACGATTGGAAGATTGCCGGACAGCGCTCGTCGCCACGATGCGGAGCCTTTCCGGAGAAAAAGCCCTGGCCCGCTCCAGAAAATCGTTCAGAACGCGAACAGTTCTTTCCAACGGACCGGGCCCGATCCTGCCGGTCTGCTTCAATCCCTCCCCCAGACGCGTAATGCGTCCTTCGGTAAACAGAATTTCCTGTATTCGCTGTCCGGAAGCTCTGGCGATCATCATCCGGACGGAATTGGTCCCCACGTCAATCACGCAGATTTTTCGGATATCCAACTCTAAGAACTCCTCGAATCACCGTTTGAGACGACGGATTTTTCCACGGTCAACCCCGTCTTGTTCTGACACTCGGACACGGCGCCCAGCAGCAGATCCAGTTCGACCAGATCCGCTTCGTCGAGCTCGGCCTGATGTCTCTTAGAATACAGGAAGTCTCCCACCTCACGATAGGCTTTCCTCAGACGGGTTTCGTTCTGGAACCGGGTCAGGACGTCCCGAAGCGCGTCATCCAGACGGAAAAACCATTTCAGAAACCGGATTCCTGCCGGAACAGACGTGTTCCAGCCCTGTCGGACGGAGGTCAGAAGGTCGTCCTTGTCGCTCGGGGAGGGAATGGAGGTCAACGGATCATGAGCCATTCCTGGACTCCCGGATAGCGGTTCTGGACAAAGTTCATCAGCGTCGTCCACTCCCAGGAGTGTTCGATCAAATCGTTGGGCGACGGTTCCAGAAACATTGAAGCCTGTTCTCGCGCCAGAAGCAAGATGTCGACATCCCGGACAAGATTGGCCACCTGGAACATCGGCAAACCGGACTGGCGAGTTCCGATAAACTCTCCTGGACCCCGAAGCCGGAGGTCTTCTTCGGCCACCACAAATCCATCCTCTGTACGCACGAGTATTTCAAGCCGCCCGGTCGCTTCCCTTGAAGCGTCCACGCCCGGAATCAGGTAGCACATTCCAGGCAGGCTTCCCCGACCGATCCTCCCTCTCAACTGATGGAGCTGGGCCAGTCCGAAACGTTCGGCGTTCTCCACGACCATGACAGTTGCACCCGGAATATCCACTCCGACCTCCACAACGGTTGTCGAGACAAGGAGGCGAATTTTACCCGACCGGAAGTCCTCCATGACAGAAGCCTTTTCTTCCCAGGGCATTTTTCCCGTCAGAAGCCCGGTACCAACCGAAGGCCATTTTCGGGAGAGAATGCCGTGCATCGTTGTGGCATCCTTGATGTTCTCCTCCTGGGACTCTTCGATAAGAGAGTATACGACGAAAACCTGCTCTCCCCTCCCGAGAACAGGATCAACGCACTCGTCCCAGAAAAATTCCAGGCGATTTTTCGAAACGATTTCCGTTTTTACCGGTTGCCGTCCGGGAGGTCGTTCGTCCAGAACCGACAGATCCAGGTCCCCGAAATAGGAAAGCGCAAGCGAGCGGGGGATCGGCGTCGCCGTCATCACAAGGACATCCGGGTTTTCCCCCTTTTGTATCAGATTCTTCCGCTGTTCTACGCCGAACTTGTGCTGTTCGTCCACAACAATATACCCGAGAGAAGAAAAAACCAGGGCATCCTGTATCAAAGCGTGTGTACCGACGACAAAATCCACTTCCCCGCGGTGCACGGCCTCCATCAGGGCCCGCTTCTCGGATTTGCGTACGGACTGTGTCAGGAGGGCTGTGCGGATACCGTGCGGCTCCAGAAGAGCCTTGAGGGAAACATGATGCTGCTGGGCCAGAACTTCTGTCGGAGCCATAAGGGCAGACTGCAAGCCCGCCCGAAACGACAGATAGACACCCCATGCCGCAACAACCGTCTTCCCCGAACCGACATCTCCCAGCAGGAGCCGGTTCATGGGAGATGGCCTCGACATGTCCTCTGCTATTTCCCGGCATGCCCTTTTCTGTGCCGCGGTCAGAGCATAAGGGAGACTCCCAGCGAACGTCACCCCCTCATCGTCGGGTATCTGCCGGATCCGCTCTCGGGAAGACAGCCGGATTTCCCTTTTCTTGTATCCCATCAAAAACTCAAGAAAGAACAGCTCTTCGAACACAAAACGTTTGCGGGGAGGATAATCCGGGAGAAGGAGCGAGTCCGGGTCTCCGTTCACCGGAAGTGTCTGGGGAAAATGCATTCCGACGATTGCCGGGAACCATCCCGTAATCTCCAGTCTG
>JAKBTR010000076.1 GCA_021844275.1 Nitrospirota bacterium
ATCGCAAAAAACAGGAAAGACGTTTCGGCCGATCTGGAAAACAGGGATCTGGCGAGGGATAAAAAATCCGTCGAGGCTCTCGAGGCGAAAATTTCCGGATATCGTCATTCACTCGTCGTTGACCGGAACAAGTTTCGGGAGGTTCTGGAACAGGCCGATGATGGAAACGCCACAAGCACAAAACTCAAAGCGGCGATCAAGAGCCTGAGAGCAAAACTGTCGAGCGCCGTGAAATCTCTCCGGGGCGCACGCACGGATCTCCGGAAAGACATGTCCCATCGTACATTGACGGCCTCCAGCTCTTCATCGGTCCATGTTAAGGCTGGAGTTCATCCCATCGTTCATCCGGAGGACAAGAAGTAACCGGTTCTTTCCATCCTTAAATCTTGATTGCGGGGAGGGGCTTCTCTCCCCGCATCTTCGTCTGATTTCTTCATCCGGACCTGTTCCGGATCCCGCCTGGGACATCCTTAATCCCGCACCTTCTGCACCGAGAGCTTTAATATAAAACATATAAATATTTTTTTAAAAAAATAAATATTTATTTTAAAAATAAATTCATTATTCTATGAGTATGGATCTTGTTTTTGGTGATAATGATCAATTTTACTATTGATGACTATTACAGATATATACGATTTGTGTGTTGTAGAGTGTGATCACGCTGGAAACGGCGTACGGAGGATCTGGAAACTTAAAGAGTCGGTCAACGGGGTTGATCAGGCTTTTCCAGATCAAAATCCTTATCACCTATTCAATTCAAAGGAGAAAGCGTGATGCATAAGGAACCCAGGAAATCCATTTCCATGGCTATCGGGACGACAGGAATGGCGACCGTTCTGGTAGGTCTTCTTGTTTCCGGAAATGCTTTTGCGGCCTCGACGGGATCGTCTTCCGGCACAACCGTTGCGACACCCACCGTCGGAAGCTCTTCCTCGACAGGGTCCTCTTCGTCTGCTTCGAGTAAACCCTCGAGCAGCTCCGGAAGCTCCTCTTCATCGACAAGCACAAAAACCTCCAGCAGTGCATCCGTCAAATCCATGAAGACCGACATGCTGGCGGACAAGAAAGACATCACGCTTGACAGGAAAATATCCACTCATTTGCAAGTCGATATTCTGCGAAACAGATTGGCTCTTCAGCGCGCGATCGGCAAAGCGGACAAGATGCGCGACAACCTGAAGAAACTTGAAGCCGATTTGAAATCGAACATGAAAGACAAAGATGACCACAGCGCGGATATTACCGCCGACAAGAAAACCATCAGCACGATCAAGGCCGATCTGAAGAAAGAAATGGCATCCATGAAGTCCATGCGAGCCGAGATCAAGAAGGATGTGACTGAAAGAGGTGCTTTAATCAAAGATATTGCGAAAAATATCAAGGAATACAAATCGGACCAGGCATCATTGAAGAAACTGGTTTCTTCGGCAAAACCCACCACCACCAGCTCGACGACAACGTCTCCTTCGTCTTCGACAACCACCACGGCGTCGAAGAGCCCGTCGACTTCGTCCACGAAGACGGCGAGCAGCACTTCCGGCAAGACGTCGACATCCGCAACGGATTCCGATGTCGCATCCAGCACTCCGAGCAAAACATCGACATCTGCATCCGGCAGTACTGACGTTGCAGCTGTTTCTTCGACAAAATCCAGCACCACCAGCTCGACGGCAACATCCCCGTCGTCTTCAACCACCACCACGGCGTCGAAGAGTCCGTCGACTTCGTCCACGAAGACGGCGAGCAGCACTCCGAGCAAATCGTCGACATCCGCAACCGATTCCGATGTCGCGACCAGCACTCCATCAACATCCACGAAGACGGCAAGCAGCACTTCCGGCAAAACTGCGACGACTTCAACCGATTCGGATTCGGATGTCGCATCCACCTCACCATCAAGCTCCAAGACGAGCAAGACTGCCACTTCGGCCTCTGCCGACATCGCGAAGGACAAGAAAACGGTTCATCTTCTCGTTGCTGAAATCGCAAAAGACCGCAAGTCTCTTCGGGCGGACCGCAATTCGACGATGGAGAGCCTGGAAAGCTCCGAAGACGCCAAAGTTTCCAAACCAAGCGCCTCTCTGAAATCGACGATCAAGACCCTGAGATCGAAACTTTCCAGTGCCGTGAAATCCCTTCGGACGGCGCGTCTGGATCTCCGGAAGGATATGTCCCACCATGTTCCGGCTTCTTCCTCTGTTCACGGCGCCGCAGCATCCTCCTCTGCAAAAGCGGGGTCCCACCCCATTGTTCATCCGGTGGTTCATCCGGTGGACAAGAGGTAACTTGTTCTTTCCAAGGTGTGGAGGGGTATCCCCTCCGCACTTTTCTTATGCCTTGCTCTCGTCGCGAAGCGGAAACAGGTTCAGAGTTCCGAAATCTGTCGGGGAAGGTTCCTCGAAACCTTGCGGAGAATTGCAGGGAAGGGAAACTCCTCCTCATTTCTTGCACCGGCTATTGTTGTGATGGGGCATGAAAGAAGGAGAAGGAACGGAGAATGCAGGATGCGTTTCGGAAATCGGATAAAAATGCTTTTTCTGGGCCTGGCTTTTCTGTTTTCTCTGCCGGATTTGACCTGGGCACAGGAGCAAGACGGCGTTTCTGCCGGTCAGGTCACCGGTTCTCCGGCCGATTCTGTCAAGAAAAACGATAAAGACGCGGTCGAACAAAAAGAAATAGAAAAACTCATCCGGAAAAAACAGTATCCCCGAGCCTATAAGATCGCCCGCCAGTTCGAACAAAAACATCCGACAGATCTGAATGCCATTTATCTGTTGGCGTATATCGAAAAAAAAGTCCACTTTTTAAGAAAAGCGTTGAAAACGGTTCAAAAGGGACTGAAGATCGATCCCCAAAATGTCGACCTGGCGATTCTGGAGGCGGAAATCCTGATCGAGCAGGGGCGTATGGAAAATGCCCGGGCGATTTTGAATCACTTCAAGCAAAGCCATCCAAAAAACAAAATCATTCGGCAGGATCTGCTCAAAACGTATTTTCCCAACGGGTATCAGAACAACATTCCTGTCATGGATCAGCATCTTTATTCGCTGGGATTGATTCAGACCCCGTTTGAGGCCAATGCTTCGCTCCTCTCGGCTCTTCCCAGCTGGAATTTGAATTTTTCCGCTCTGGGTATCAATTACACGGGAGGTGCCGTCTTTCTGGGGGATGTCCAGGTGGAATCCCCCATGGCCAGCGGTCTTCGCTTCATTGCAGGACGGACAGAATACCTCGGATTCGTTTCCGGTCAGGGAAACGGGACCAACAGCTGGACCTATGCCGGACTCGACGATCGTATCGACGACCATACGGACATTCAGGTCGACGCCGGTGACACCTCTCTCGCCAGAGCAGGCCTCTATGGCCATTTTTTTTACAATCCGGGATTCTTGACCCTGGACATCCAGGGTGTCGACAACATGATCTGGGGAGATTTCGGGCAAGCGGTCCAGATGAACGGAAGTGAGAGCGGTGTCAACGTATCCGCCAGTCTCCAGCTGACGAAACGGCTGTCGTTGGGAGCCAACTACTGGTATTACGACTATCTTCTTCAAAACGGCACTTTGCCGTACGGAAGCCTTCACAATACCTTCGGCTACATGGATTACCAATTGACGGAGGACCCGGAGCTGGACATTCTGGCGGGATACGATGACTGGACTGTTATGGCCGACTCGCCCGCCGTCGCCGCTCTTGTCCCGGAGATCATGCGGCAGCAATACGTGCTTTTGGCGCTGAACATGACCAAACAGTACGAAAATGGGTTGATGTTGAATGGACAATTCGGAGGGTATGATGACTTTTACAACCGCATCGCTTCGTTCGAGGGATCCCTCGGAATCCGTTATCCCGTTTCCCTGCACTGGTCTTTTTACGGGAATGCCGTCTACTTTAACGAGTCCACCGTCTACTCCGGGCCATCCGAAGAACTGATGATCGGGATCAACTTTCTGTTTTGAGAAAGGATTCATATATGTTTCAGAACACGGCGTGGTTCAGCAGGACAATCTGTCTGCTCATTCTTGTATCGGCTCTTCTTTCGGGAGGATGTGCCACTTCCCGCTACCGGTCTTCCGAACCTCTTGATCACATGTCTGTGTTGCTCCTTCCTTTCAAGAACCTGACTTCGACGCCGGAAGCCGGTAAAACCATTTCCGCCCTGTTCGTGTCATCCATTACGGTCAATCATGCCATGTATCTGGCTTCTGCAAGCCCGGGCACATCGAAGGACATTGCGAAAATGGCGGAGAGCGGAACTCTTCCGAACAGCGTTCTGGAATCTCTGGCCCGTGAACACATCGATGCGGTCCTCTTCGGCAACGTGACCGAGTACGAGTACCGGTCAGGACTGTCGACCGAACCTGTCGTCGGATTTACCTGGAAGATGCTTTCCACCAAATCGGGACGGACGCTCTGGACCGGTGCGGTCAGCAAGGTCGACTCCTGTTTTTGGGTCTGTCACGACACACTTGCCGAATTCGGCAAGGAACTTGTCGATGAGGAAGTGGAAAAACGCATGGCAGAGGACTGATTCTCGCTGGAAATCGATGATCTCCGGCCGGGGCTGTTGCCTCTCCGATCCGGGTCTCAAAAGGATGGGTCTGGCCCCTTTCTCTCCAGGGGTGAGACCCGTTCTGGACGAATTTCGAAGAAGATCTTCGGGTCTGTCAAAACACATCGACAGGTTTTTCACCTTCGCAGATTCCCCATCGGGAAAACGGTCCATGCAAAAATCCGGACGGACCTGATCGAGGGAGCCTTGCTTCGCGGTCGGTCCTCCGTTCTCTCCTGTGACGAAATTTCGACTTTGCCAACCTCCTCAAAATGGCCTACATTGAAAAGAGCAGGTCAATCTGGCTTCCGGGTCCCGGCGGATGACGAAGAGACCGCAGGCAACCCCGAGAGGGCTCCGTTCAGGACACAGCTCGCCGGAGCCAGTGTTTTGCTGTCCGGGGGGATTGTCGGAACATGTCTTTCCGCATTCTTGACCTGGTCCGGGAATTCACTCGGGCCCGACGGTCCTTTCGGAAATGTGCTGACAGAGGAGAGCGGGAATGGTCGATGGCTGGATTCTGGCCGGAGATATTGGCGGGACGAAGACGGCGCTGGGACTTTTTTCCCCGGATAACCTTGAGAAATCGATCGCCGCCCGAAACCTCCCCTCGGCAAATGTGTCCGAACGTTATCCGAGTCACGAGTTTTCCGGCCTGACGCCCATTGTCGAGACCTTTCTGAAAAAGAACCGTTCCGTTCTTGGGGATCTTCCGGTTCTGGCGACATTCGGTGTCGCGGGACCTGTTCTGGGAAATCGTTGCGAAACAACCAACCTTCCGTGGGTCATCGAAGGCGATGTTCTTGAAAAAGATTTCTCCTGGAAGCCGGGAACGGCCCATCTCGTCAACGATCTGGTCGCCATGGGGTGGGGGATCAATGTGGTGCGGGAAGCCGGAGGAATTCACTGGCTCCGGCAAGGGTCGGCCGACGGAGGGGGGAACGCTGTCCTGATTGCCCCGGGAACAGGTCTGGGAGAAGCCCTTCTGGAAGAAACCCGGGGGACGCTTCGTCCGTGGCCTTCCGAAGGCGGGCATTCGGATTGGGCTCCGGTGAACCCTGAACAGGTGAAACTCCTGGAATATCTCTGGACGCGCTTCGATCATGCGAGTTCCGAACGTCTTCTGTCCGGTCCGGGCCTGATCAATATCTACCGCTTTGTCTGCCTGGAAGGTCCGCGTCCCAATCTTCTGGACAGGGCCCTTCCCGAAGAACATCTTCCCGAACACATTACCCAGTCGGCGCTGGACGGAACCGACGCTTGCGCCCGGACGGCCCTCCGGTTGTTTTCCGAGATCCTCGCCCAGGAGGCGGGGAACATGGCGCTGAAGGCCCTTGCCACCGGAGGAGTATTCCTGGGAGGAGGAATTCCGGTCAAGATTCTGCCTTTTCTGACGGAGCCTTCCTTTCTGGAACATATGGCCGAGAAGGGACGATACCGTCCGTTTCTTGAACAGGTTCCGGTCGGTGTGCTTGTCCGGGAGGAGACCCCTCTGCTGGGAGCGGCCTATGAAGCTCTTCTGCGGTTGAAAAATAAAGCGGAACACGCTTCGGGAATATCTTGAAAATTGCCCGCCAATCGGGCAAAGATGAAGAGTGTTGCAGGGATGGTTTCCGGAGTCGCCGTGTTTTCCGCGTTCGCGCATTGTTTTCCGGTGGGAGGTTGAACGATGGTGTCCCGTACCGAAGAACATTTGAATCCCGTTCTTCCCCGTCTCCGTGTGTTTCCGGACGAAGCCACGCTGGCCCGGGAAGGGGCGGCTGTCTTTGTCGAGAGCATCCGGGAGAAGATCATGTCGCAGGGACACGCTTCGGTGATTCTGGCCGGAGGCGGTTCTCCCCGGCTCCTCTATGAGGAGGCCGGGAAACGCTTTTCCGAATGGCCAAAGCCCCTCCGGGAAAAACTGTTCTTTGTGCCCGGAGACGAGCGGATGGTCCGTCCTGACGATCCCCGGAGCAACAGTCGCATGATCCATGAAACACTGCTCGCCCGCGGAGGATTCCCCGAAACGGCCTTCGAGCGGATGCGGGGAGAGACGGCGTCTCCGGAAGGGGAAGCTCTCCGTTACGAACGGGCGCTTCTCGACCGGTTCAAGACGACCGGTCTTCATGTTCCCGCTTTTGACTGGGCTTTCCTTGGTGTGGGTGAAGACGGGCATACGGCCAGCCTTTTTCCGGGGTCGGATCCGTCGGGCGAACATCGCCACCTTGTCCTGCCCGTTCCTCCGGAAGGGGACCGTCTCGGCAGGATCACGCTCGGCTACCGGTTGCTGGCTCATGCCCAGCATCTCATTTTCATTGCTCCGGGAACGAGGAAGAAGGGAATTCTCCGGGAGATCCTGGTCGATATGAAAAATTGTCCGGTTCAGGAACTTTTGACACTGTCCCTTGAAAACGGTCATTATCCCGAGTTCTGGATCGACCGGGACGCAGAAGACCCTTCGTTTTCCCGTCTCATGATCGGAACGCCGGTCCCCGCCGATTCCGGGGGATCAAGCCGATAAAGGCCGGTCAACCAATGCCAAGGAGATTTTCATGACACCGTCAATCGATGATCGCGCGATCAACACTCTTCGCATGCTGGCCCTGGATGCCGTCCAGAAGGCCAACTCGGGCCATCCGGGGACACCCATGGGATTTGCTTCTCCCGCTTACGTTCTCTGGTCCGAATTCCTTCGTTTCAACCCGAAGGATCCCGCCTGGCCGAACAGGGACCGGTTCGTCCTGTCTGCCGGTCATGCTTCCATGCTTCTCTATGGTTTTCTTCACCTCTTCGGATACGGGCTCGAGCTTGATGACCTTCGCAATTTCCGCCAATGGGGAAGTCGTACTCCCGGACATCCGGAGTATGGGCACACTGTCGGAGTGGAGACGACAACGGGGCCGCTGGGGCAAGGGTTTGCAAATGCTGTTGGAATGGCCATGGCTCTGCGTTATGCCGGTGGTCACTTCAATCGTCCGGGTTTCCCCATTCTCGACCCGAGAGTCTTTGTCGTGGCCGGTGACGGCGACATGATGGAGGGAATTTCAAACGAAGCGGCATCTCTGGCGGGTCACCAGGGCCTTTCCAACCTGATCTGCCTGTACGACGACAATCATATCTCCATCGACGGCTCCACCAGCCTGGCCTTCACCGAAACGGTCGGGGACCGTTTTCTGGCCTTGAACTGGTCCGTCCGCTACGTCGAGGACGGAAACGACCGGGAGGAAGTGCGGGCGGCTCTCGCCTGGGCCACGGACCCTGAACTTCAGATGGAGGGTGAACCGGGGACTCCGAAAATGATCGTCGTGAGGACACACATCGGGTTCGGCAGTCCCAAATATCAGGACACGGCGCACGCGCACGGAAGTGCCCTGGGGGCTGAAGAAGTCCTGAACACCAAGCGGAACCTGGGATGGCCCGAAGAGCCGGACTTTTTCGTTCCTGCGGATGTCCGGACCCATTTCGAAGGGCTCGCCCGGGAAAAAGCCAGGGCACAAACGATCTGGCAGGATATCCTCAAGAAATACGGAGAGGCTCATCCGGATCTCCTGGCTCTTTGGCAGAAATGGATGTCTGGAGAAGCTCTGGCCGGACCGGTCCTCGAAAAGTACCCACCGTATCCGGCCGATCCGAAGGGTCTGGCGACCCGGCAGGCATTCGGAGAAGCCCTCCAGACGGCTTCGAAGGAGCTTCCAGGCCTGTGGGGGGGATCGGCCGATCTGGCTCCTTCCAACAACACCCTGATCAAGGGCGAAGTGGACTGCCAGAAAGGAACGCCTCAGGGGAAGAATCTCCACTTCGGCGTCCGGGAGCACGCGATGGCCGGGGTCCTGAACGGGATGGCCCTGACCGGCATGGTTCGACCTTATGGTGGAACTTTTCTGGTGTTTTCGGATTATATGCGGGGATCCATGCGGCTGGCTGCGCTCATGCACCAGCCGGTCCTTTTCGTCCTGACGCACGACAGCATTGGCTTGGGGGAGGACGGCCCCACGCACCAGCCGGTCGAACATCTTCCCGGTCTGAGGGCGATCCCGGGGATGACCGTCTACCGTCCGGGAGATGCGAACGAGACCGTTCAGGCTCTTTCCGTCATCCTGGCGGAACGGACCGGCCCATCCTGTCTGGTTCTGACACGACAGAAGGTTCCGACCTTGCCGCTTTCCGCGGATATCGTCCGCAAGGGGGTTGAAACAGGTGCTTATGTCGTTCGGGACACCGGGGAAAACCCTCGTCTGGTCCTGCTGGCTTCCGGATCCGAACTGGGGCTCTTGTGGGAGGTCCAGGAACGTCTCCTGTCGCGCAACATTCCGGTCCGTCTCGTCTCGGTACCTTCGACGAACCGCCTGAATCGCCAGCCCCGGGAGGTGCGGGACCGGATTCTCTTGCCCGGCCTGTCCCGGGTCCTGGTGGAAGCGGCTCATCCGATGGGATGGTATCCATATGCCCGACCGGAAGATCTTGTCATCGGGATGGAAACCTTTGGCGCCAGCGCTCCTGCCGAACGCCTGATGGAGGCCTTCGGTTTCACTCCGGAAGCCGTTCTGGCCCGAATTGGTGAACGCTGGCCGGGAGAGTCTTTCCGCTGAGTTTTTTCCGGCAGGGAGCGAGTCCACATTCATTATTATAAGGAGATACGACAATGTCCTCCCCTTCCAGGTCGGCAGGGGCCGACACCCCGTCCCGCGTCAGGGAACTGGCCACGCTGGGACAAAGTATCTGGCTGGACAGCATCAGCCGGGACCTGATGGATTCCGGCAAGCTCGATCATCTGATTCACATTGTCGGGATCCGGGGAATGACCTCGAACCCCACCATTTTCGAAAAAGCCATCAACGGGAGTGCCTCCTACGACGGAGAGATTGCTTTTCTTTCCAGACGGGGTTACAACGCGCAGCAAATCCTCCGCGTTCTGATGGTGCGTGACATCCGGCGGGCGTGTGACTTTTTCCGGCCTGTTCACCAGGAAACCGGCGGCACAGACGGATTCGTCTCCATTGAAGTGAACCCTCTCCTGGCCCACAAGACGGAAGAGACCATCGCCGAGGCCCGGCTTCTCTACCGGTTGGTGGACCGTCCGAACCTGATGGTCAAGGTGCCGGGGACACCCGAAGGGATGCCGGCCATCGAGGCACTGACGGCGATTGGAATGTCCATCAACGTCACGCTTCTGTTCTCGCCCCGCGCTTATCAGGAAGCCGCGGAAGCCTATATTCGCGGACTGGAAGCCTTCGTGGCCGGGGGAGGGAATCCGTCTCGCGTCCACAGTGTGGCCAGTGTTTTCGTGAGCCGCATCGATACGTTGGTGGACAAAAAGATTCAGGGCCTTCAGGCGCAGGGCGGAGATGTCCAGAAATCCGCCGAAGCTCTTCTGGGACGCGCCGGTATCGAAAACAGCCGGATTATTTACGGGATTTTCCAGGATCTGTTTCATTCCAGCCGTTTCTCCGAAATGCTGGGGAAGGGAGGGCATGTCCAGCGACCTCTCTGGGCTTCGACCGGGACGAAGAATCCGGCCTATTCCGACGTACTTTACATCGACTCCCTGATCGCTCCGGAAACCGTCAACACGGTGCCGGAATCCACGCTGAACTTCTACCTTGATCACGGTTCGACCCAGGTGGCCATCGATCCGTCCCCACAATCCTCTGCCCCTGATCCCCGCGAGACGTTCCGGAGACTGGAAGCCCTTGGCATCCGGATGGACGACGTGTTCGGACAGCTTGTGACAGAAGGAGTGAAAGCCTTCGACCAGTCTTTCGTAACCCTGACGGGGGTGCTGGAAGAAAAAGCCCGTTCTCTGACGGGAACTCCAGACAAGTCGTTTGCCGTTACCTTCGGGGAAGGGAAGCTTGAAGCGGGAACCGCGGATCGGAAGACCGCGTGGCAGCGGGAAAGACTCTTCGAACGACTTCTGGAAGAGGACGGCTCCCTGTATCCGGGAGATCCCCGTTCGAACGCAAAAGCCATGGGATTTCTGTCCGATGCCGAACGACTTCTGAAAAGACGGGAAGAGTTCCTGTCGATAGCGGAAGAGATCCGCACGAAGGAAGTTCGGACCGTTCTCTGGCTGGGTATGGGAGGATCGATTCTTTCGAGCTTCGCCCTCTCGGAATCCTTTCCGGATGCCAGGGTCCGGCTCCTGGGAGCGGACACCACGGATCCGGAAACTCTCGTGCGCCTTGCGGAAGATGCCGGTCTCGGCGGTGAAGGAGGGCCTCCGCCTTCCTTGCGAATCGTCGTGGCTTCCCAGTCCGGCTCCACGCTGGAAGTTTCAAGCCTTTACGCCTATGTCCGCGCCCTTTTGGAAAAGAAGGGGGTTTCCGGACCGGGAAAGTATTTCTGGGCTTTGACCGATCCGGGATCCCCCCTGGACACGCTTGCTGCTTCGGAAAAGTTTGGTCGGATCATCCATGGGACTCCGGGCATTCCGGGACGTTTTTCGGCTCTATCCGTCCCGGTGTTTCTTGCCGCTTCCGTCCTGACGGGGGCCAAGGGCCTGGAACTGGCCTTCAATGCCAGTCGCTCCGCGCTTTCCGATCTTGAGAAAGCCGGTTACGACGGACGGGGCGTGCAATTGGGGACGCTTCTGGCAGCGGCCGGTCGCTCGGGACGAGACAAGGTTCTTCTGTCCGGTCCTCCGATGCTTTGCGGCTGGTTCGAGCAGCTTTTGGCCGAAGGAACCGGCAAGGCCGGCACCGGTTGGGTCCCGGCGGGACATGGAAACGCGGATGTCCGTGAAAGTGGAGAAAAAACGTTCGACCGTCTTTTTGTCGAGATCGGGTTCCCGGAGTCTCCGGACATGGAGGCTCTGTCCCGGATCTCCCATTTCGAATCGACCGGAGAGTCTTGTTTTTCCATGACGGTGAAATCGCCGGAGGACATTTATTCCTTTTTCCTCGATGCCATGATGGGGGTCGCGATGGCGGCTTACGATCGGGGCGTCAATCCTTTTGAGGCTCCGGACGTGGGCCTTTCGAAGGAAAAGACCCGGGAGATCCTGGAGAGATTCTCCCTTGTGGGGGGCCGGGTCTGGGAAGAACCGCTTCCGAAGACATTCCGGAAACCTGTTTTCGAGAAAGAGGACATCGCCCTTTTTGCCGAAGGGTTCTCTCCCTCAAAAGGGGGGTCGGGCGATGTATCCGATGCCGTTTCCCTTCTCCTGGAGGGTCTTCTTCAGGCCCGGAAAAAATCTCCCTATCTGGTGTTGCAGTCCTGGCTTCCGGTTTATGGAAGCTTCGAAGACCGTCTTATGGATTGGGGAAAAGTGCTGTCCCGAAAATTCTCTCTTCCGGTGATGGTCGTCCGGGGACCGGCCTTTTTGCATATGGTCGGGCAGGTGTTCAAGGGAGGGCCGGATGAAGGACTCTTTCTGCAGCTGTCGGCAAAGGACATGACGGACTTGCCGATCCCGGGGAAACCCTACGGGTTTGCGACGCTGTTCCGCTCACAACAGCTTGGGGACTTTCTGGCCATGGCCCAGCTGGGCCGGCCCGTGGGGGAAATCCGGTTTGCGGGTCGCCCCGAAGCGGAACGGTTTCTCGATGGGGTTTTGAAGAAGTAGAGCATCGGGACAGGGATGAAAAACGTTTTTTGACATGTAGGACGGAGCCGGACGCGAGGGAGAGGAGAAGGGCGTGTTGATCGGAATGATCGGGCTTGGCCGGTCGGGCGCAGGTCTTGTTCGTCGTCTTCTCGAAAAGGGACACCAGGTGGCCGGATACGATCCGGTCGCCCATGTCCGCCAGGATCTTGCGAAGGCCGGCATGGTGCCGGCGGAAAACCTTCCGGCGCTGATAGGTCTTCTTCGTTCTCCAAAGGGAAACGAGACGGTCCGGATTTGGCTTTCGATCCCTTCCGGGCCACCGGTTGACGACAGTCTTCGTCAGGTGCTCCCTCTTCTCTCCAGGGGGGACATGATCGTCGATACCGGAATCTCCCGTTTCAGTGATACCCTTCGGCGCGCAAAGATTCTCGCACAGACGGGGGCTTTCCTTCTTGACGCAGGCATCACGACGTGGGAAGGAAAAGTCTGTTCGTTGGTGGTGGGCGGTGAAAAAGAGTGCATCGACGATCTCGGGCCCGTGTTCGACTCTCTGGCTCCGGGGGGAGGTTATCTTCATACGGGACCCGTCGGATCCGGCCATTTCGTGAAAATGGTCAGTCGGGGGATCGAATCTGCTTTTCTCCAGGCCATGGGGGAGGGATTCGAGATCTTGAGACAAGGGCCTTTCGATCTCGACTTGGGTGCTGTGGCCCGCATCTGGTCGGGAGGGACTGTTGCGGGCTCCCGATGGCTGGAAATCCTGTCCGGTGTTTTCGGGGAGGATCCCTCTCTCTCATCCCATCGGGGGTATTCGGATGACCAGGAAGAAGTGCGGTGGACGGCAGAAACGGCCATCGAATGCGGGGTGTTTTCTCCGCTTTTGACGCTGGCGCTGATGGAGGGGCGGGCCTCTCGGCAGGGGGAGATTTTTTCACACAAACTGGTCGCAGCACTCCGGAATGCGTCCGGCGGTCATCGCGTTATGTCCGAACCCGGTTCTCCGGCCTGAACATCCTGTCCGCACATTTCTCTTCCCGGGCCGGTGGCCAAAAGGATAACCGGCTTCATGCTGACCGGCAACCGCTTTCGCGCGTATCCCACGGCTGTCCAGGAACAGATCCTTCTCCAATCGCAAAGGCCCGAATGCCTTCGCGTATCCTCAGAGAAAGAGGAGCTTTCGCTCGTGAGAGCGGAAATCTCCGCTACAGCGTGAGCTGAGTGGAGAGAAAGTTCATGCTGTCCATCCGCTAGAGGAGAGATCGAGATATGGATCTGAAGGTTGCACCGCCGCTGACACTCGTCATTTTTGGTGCGTCGGGGGATTTGACCCGTCGAAAACTCTTGCCGTCACTCTATGATCTCTGGGCCGACGGCCTGATGAACCCCGAGACAGAAATCGTGGGAGTGGCCCGTCGGGTCAAGAGTCATGGAGAGTTTCGCGAAGAGATTTCCGAAGGCATCCACTCCTACTCCCGGTCGGGCGGAAAGGACGAGGAAAAGTTTCATACATTTCTGTCACGGGTTTTTTACCAGTCGGGTGACTTCGAAGATCCTTCGACCTACGATACCTTGCGGGCGGCATTGCGGGATGAGGGGCGGTTGGCCCGGACCAGGGGGAATGTCATTTTCTATCTGGCGACGCCTCCGAGTTATTTCATTCCCATCATCCGCCAGATCGGGGATCACGAACTGGCGGGAACCCCTGGCGGTGGACCGGAAGTCCTTCCATTTACAAGGATCGTTATCGAAAAACCGTTTGGTCGGGACCTCTCCAGCGCCCGGGAGCTGAACAGAGAGCTGCTGACGGTTTTTCAGGAAGAACAGGTCTATCGTATCGACCACTATCTCGGCAAGGAAACAGTTCAGAATATTCTTGTCTTTCGTCTTGCCAATCCGATCTTCGGAGAGCTCTGGAGCAATATCCATGTCTCCCGCGTGGAGATCCGCGTCATGGAAAGCCTGGGAATGGAAGGGCGGGGGGGATATTTCGAAGAGGCAGGCATACTTCGGGACATGATCCAGAGCCATTTGCTGCAGCTTCTTTCCCTGACGGCCATGGAGCCGCCGGTAGCCTTCGAAGCCCAGGCGATCCGTGATGAGAAGGTCAAGGTTCTTCGTTCCCTGAAGCCATATTCCCGCGAGGAAATACCGGCGAACATTCTTCGGGGCCAATATGTCCAGGGTGTTTTCGAGGGGACACCCGTACCGGGGTACCGGGAAGAGGCGAAAGTTTCTCCGGGTTCCCGGGTCGAAACGTTTGCGGCCCTTCGTCTTGAAATCCAGAACTGGCGATGGGCCGGTGTTCCGTTTTATCTTGTCGCGGGAAAGCGGCTCAAGAAGAAATCCACCGAAGTCACCCTTTTTTTCAAGGCGCATCCTTTTGCTATTTTCCGTCTGGCTCAATGCGAAGACAACATTCCGAATTCCCTGACGATCCGGATCCAGCCCAACGAAGGCGTGTCAATCCGCTTCGGACTCAAGAGGCCTTCATCGGGTCTGCATATCGATCCGGCCGAGATGGATTTTTCTTATCAGGAAGTCTATCGGGACCACCCGCCCGACGCTTACGAACGGTTGCTGCACGACGCGATGGTCGGAGACTCGACCCTCTTTGCCCGCAACGATGAGGTGGAGCGGGCGTGGGCCTATATCACCCCTTTCCTTTCCGATCCTCCCACGGCTCGCGTTCCTGTTTTCTATGAAGCGGGCTCGGACGGGCCGGAAGAACTCTCCACCTTTTTGGGCAGGCCCTGATCCCGTACGATGCGTGGAAGGAACCGGATTTTTCATTTAAGCGACCTTTTCCCCCGGAGCCGGATCTGTTGCCCATGGATCGTGCTTTTTCTGTTCCTGGTTGTCTCCGGATGTGCCCATTTTTCAACGGGGTCCTCGGCGTCAGACATCTGGCGTTCGACGTCGAGGGAACCTGTCTGGATCCGGCATGATCTTCCACCCCAAAACGGGTTCGTCTATCTGAAATCCTCGGCGACTTCCAGGACAAGCCTCGCGGATGCCCGCAACAAAGCGAAGGGGGCCCTGGCCGACATGCTTGTCGGACGATTTCTTTCTATGGGTTTTCATTTTACGGATCGATCGCGGGAAAGCTACCGACAAAGGATTCTGGAGTCGATTGCCCTCCAGGAAAAATCTTTGTCCGTGGTGGATTCCTGGGAAACGAAGACGTTGCCGGATCCGCGGAATCCTTTTCTGATCGAACGTCATGCATGGATTCTCGTCCGGGCGGCTTCGGATTATGTGGAGTCTTTCCGCCAAAAGCTCGAAACGAGCGACCGGGAGCGTTTTGACCGGATTCGGAGAAGGCATCGGGAGATTTATCAGAGGCTGAGGGGAGACGACGGTACGAAGATTCTTCTGCTGCTTGCACGAAACCGGCGGGCTTTCCGCTCGATTCATGCATTGAAGACCTTGTCTCCGGATGATCGGAAGCGTTTTGACCGATATCTGAAAAACGAATTTGTCCTCTGGGATCAGTTTATGGGATCTGCGACAGTCCGGTCGTTGGATTTCGGGAGACGTCCCCTGAGGATCTCTTCCCCCTTTGAAGGTCCGACGGTTTTTTCTCTGGACGCGGCCTTCAGGATGGCGGGGAGAGAGTATCCTTTACAGAATTTTAAGCCTGTTATGTTTCTTCAACCGGTTCTTTCGCTTCTTCCCTTTCCGCCTCCTCCGATCCTGTGGAGAGGGACGGATGTATCCTCCAGTCCCTACAGGCTCCTTTCCCTTTATTGGTCGGCGGATCTTGGGTGGTACGACCGGTATAAGGAGAAAAACAGACTTGTATACCACTGCACCCCGACATCTGCTTACGGGAAAAGCCTCTGCCAGGTCCGTCGATGGCCGCTTCCGGTAAAATCCGCGATCCTGAAGGTCGGACTTGAACCCCTGAAGAAGGACGGGGAAAGTCCCCTGAGAAAGTATGTTGCGGAGAAAGTCCATGGCCGTTTTCCCGTCTGGTTTCCGGGACCAAGGGGAAGTCACCCGCTGGAGGTTCAGGTCCTTCGGGATTCGGGCGAACCTTTGAATGGTGCCCGTGTTGAAGGGCAGATCCGGTTTGTACGCGATTTGGAGCGGGATTTGTCCAGTGATGGTTTTTGGGTCGTTCATTCCGACACCGGGCCAAAATCTCGTGGACCGGCTTTTCGGCATTCGCACCAGCGCTTTCGTCTGATACTCCATTGGAGTTTCCTGGGCGAGCGATCGAAAAAACTGGGAGCCACTTCCCTTGTTATCCGTCAGATTGTCTGGAACGCTTCGGTGTCAAACTTCAGGGGGGAAACTCTTTGGGGGACCCGCGGAAAGGTTTCCGGAGCGGGTGTCGGGCCAACAGAAGCCATGAACGAAGCTCTGGCCGGTTTGCGGAAAACGGTGGCAAAGAAACTGTCCGCTCTCTTGTGGAGACGCCCGACCGAATTGCCGGACGATCGTTTCTCTGTCATGCGGATGTCTCTTTTGGACGGAAGGTCGTTTTGTGGAGAGGATGAGTCGCCTTGAAGGTCGATGTCGCGATCGTGGGTGCCGGTGCCGGCGGACTGACACTGGCAATCATCTTGGGAAGGGCGGGATTGCGGGTTCTGTTGCTCGATTCGCGCAAGGAAATCGGCCCGGTCGGGAGAGGTGAACTGATCCAGCCCCTCGGACTTGAAATTCTGGATGAGCTGGGACTTCTGGAGTCTCTCTTTTCTCTCCCCCACATCCGGAACACCGAATTTGCCTTCCTGGACGGCAGGGGGCGCCCCCTCATGTGTTCCAGATATGCCTTCGGCGACGAGCGTTTTCCGTTTTCCGTGTCACTGGAACCTCACCATATGGACCGGATGTTACTGGATTGTCTTGGTGGCCTTTCCAACGTGGAAATCCGGTTCGGTGCATCTTATTCCGAACACCATTTGTCCGAAGAAGGGGCAGATCTCTGGTGGTCTGAAGGCGGTCGCATGTACCAGACGCAAACGGCTGTTCTGGTGGGGGATGACGGTCGCCGCTCCAAAGTTCGGGCAGATGCGGGAATCGCTGGCCGAATCAAGACCTATGAGGACTCCTATCTGTCCTGGAGTTTCGACTGTCCCCAGGACGCACCGGAGAGCGTGAAGAGCAGCCTCGGCCGATATTTTATCGGTCCCGGAAAAATTTTCTTCCTTTTTGCCGTATCGCCCGTCCGCCGTTTTTTTCTTTACATGCTGGCGCAGCGCGACCGAAAAACCCTTGAGGAAAAGGGGCTTCCGGTATTCTTGAGCGAATTGGACGCATGGGTGCCCGGCCTGGGAGACACTCTCCGTCGGACGGGATTGGGGAAACTGGAGGAAATCCCGGAAATGACGGTCATGAAAGTCGACCTGGATAGATGGTCCCGGGGGCCGGTCGTTCTTGTCGGTGATGCGGCACACGCGATGAACCCGCATGTGGCTCAGGGACGGAACCAGGCGATGGAAGATGCGCGGGTTTTGGGACGAGCCCTCACGAAAGACCTGGCCGCCGGGCCAGTTGGAGTTCTTCGCGCGATCGCAGAGTACGAATCTCTTCGAAGACCGAGGACGATAGACCTGCACAGGCTGGCAGACGAAATGACGTGGATCTGGAATTCATCCAATCCGTTCATTGTATCGTTGAGGGAAAGGGTCTTTCGGGGGATGGACAGGTCCCCTTCCTTGAGCCGCAAGATTGTCCGGACCATCTCGGGACTGTCCTTTGAACCCCTGACGACGCTCGACAAGCTGAAAGCTTTTTGGGCCGGATGACAAGGGTGGGTGAAGGTGGCCGTGACTCCCTTTCTTTGAGGGACGGTCTTCCCCTATAATAAAAGAATTGAAAATGTCCGGGCAAGATTGCAGCCAATCTGCCGGTCCATACGGAAGGCCGGAAGGCCGAAGCGACCGATTCCCGGTGGACGGATCTTTATTATTTTATTGTGATGATGTGAACGACGATTTCAAAAGAGACTTTCGGGGAAGGATGACAGGATTGATGGATGTTCAGATCAAAAAGGGAGACGGAAATCTTCATGCGTTCACGGTGGACCTTTCCGGAGAGGAAATCCGGACCAGAGTCCGGGGGAAAATCCAGGCGGTCAATCCGCGACTGAAGGTGCCGGGGTATCGTCCCGGACACGTTCCCGAATCGATGGTGCGCCGGAACCGGGACCTGATTCGCTCCATCCATCAGGAAGTTCTAGACGACCTTCTCGATTCGGCCTATTCGGAGATCCTGCGGAAATCTTCCGGGACTGTCGTTCATCTGAACCCCGCTCCCGTTTCGCTCGAGACGCAGTCCGAAGAGTCCGGTTTGACAATCGAGGGAGAACTCGAGATTTTTGAGGTTCCTGCCGACCGTTCACCTTTTGGAACCGTCCTTTCTCCGGAAGAAGGCATTTCTGTCGCCGAAGAGGAGATCGTCGCGGAAATCGAGCGTCTCCGGGTCATGATGTCGAACGAATTCCGGGAAGACCTTTCGGAAGAAGAAACTATCCAGCTGGCAGACTTTGTCCGCTTCCGGATTCATTTTGTCCATCCCTCCACAGGAGAAGCCTTCAATTCGGAGCAGGTGTCCGAAGTGGGGGGAGATGGAGTGCCTGAAGCTTTTACTCAGGCCCTTCTTGGAAAAAAACGGGGAGACCGGGTCCAGACGACCTTGCCGCTGAACGTGCCTGTTTCGGGGAAGTCGGGAGGGACGCGGGTGGAAACCCATCCCGCCGAGCTTGAGGTGCTGGACATCCAGCGACGGATTCCTCTCGATACGGAGGAGCTGATCTCCAGGGTTTTTCCGAAAACCGGAGAGGATGAGCCGTCGAAAACCGAGGCAGATCTTCGTTCGGACGTGGAGAAAGGTCTTCTTGGGCAGAAGGTTTTGGGGGTTCTCCGAAAAAAAAGGGAGGAGTTGCGTCGGGAAGTCCTCGCCTCCTGGGGGATTGTGACCCCCGAGAAGCGCATGGCCCGGGAGTATCAGCGTCTGTCCATTTCCTCCGATGCGGACCGGGAGGAATATCGTCAGATATTCCTCTGGCAACTCGTCTTGGACGCGCTGGCAGAAAGGGAGAAAATTGAGCCGGACTGGGAGACGGTGGGGCAGGAGTACCGGGGAATCATGCAATCGAAAGGAGGGACCCCTTCCCGCGAGGTTGACCGGGAGGCCCTTTCGGTGGCCATGCAGGGGGCTCGCCGGATCAAGCTTGAGGAAATGATGCTTCGTGAGTCCCAGTTCGGTGGCCATGAGCTTTTTTTCGATGAGGGTGGCTATCTGGACAAGGTGGGAATGAAAAAGTTTGGAAAGAAGGCAGCGTCCGTTGGCGGGAATGATCATGACCATGATCATGGGACCCACGATCACGGGGACCACGACCATCACGACCACTCTGGTGAAGAAGGCCAGGCGTAAAGAGAAAGCAGGAGGAAGCCAGAGGATGCTGATACCGTACGTAGTGGAACAGACGACCCGGGGTGAACGATCCTACGATATTTACTCCCGGCTTTTGAAAGACAGGATCATTTTTCTTGGGACGGCGATCGACGATATGGTTGCGAATCTCGTGATTGCGCAGCTCCTGTTTCTGGAAGCGGAGGATGCTTCCAAGGACATCAATCTCTACATCAATTCCCCGGGAGGGGTGGTGACGGCCGGATTGGCGATCTATGACACGATGCAGTATATCAAGCCGGATGTGTCCACCATTTGCGTGGGACAGGCTGCGAGCATGGGCGCCGTGCTCCTGGCTGCCGGGGCGGATGGAAAAAGATTTGCCCTTCCGAATGCCCGAATCATGATCCATCAACCATTGGGAGGTGTTCAGGGCCAGGCGACGGAAATCGAAATCCATGCCCGGGAAATCCTGAAGATGCGGGAGCATCTGAACGGAATTTTGGCAAAACATACCAAACAATCTCTTGCCAAGGTCTCCCAGGACACAGACAGGGACTATTTTCTTTCGGCAGAAGACGCCAGGGTGTATGGTCTGGTCGATTCGGTCATTTCGAGCCATCGTGGACCGGTTGGAGTTGTCGTACCGGAATCGTAACGTCGGTGTTGGGAGGGGGGAAGCCAAATGGCGAGTCGAGAACGCAAAGACAAGGGTGATGCGACGGTCCGGTGTTCTTTCTGCGGGAAAACCCGGGAAGACGTTCGGAGGATGGTTTCCGGGCCCGGCGTTTTCATTTGCGACGAATGTGTCGAGCAGTGCTCTTCCATTATTTCCGAAACCTGGGAAGAAGAGCGCGAGACGACGGCAGGGCCGCTGCTGAAACCGGCCGAAATCAACCGAATCCTGGACCAGTACGTCGTGGGGCAGGAAAAGGCCAAGAGGGTTCTGTCGGTCGCCGTTTACAACCACTATAAGCGCATTAACGCGAACCAGATTTCCGACGATGTCGAGCTCCAGAAGGGAAATATCCTGATGATCGGGCCGACGGGTACGGGAAAAACGCTTCTCGCGCAGACGCTCGCCAGAATCCTTGAGGTCCCGTTTGCCATTGCGGACGCTACGACGCTGACCGAAGCCGGCTATGTCGGGGAGGATGTGGAAAACATCATTCTGAAACTCCTTCAGGCGGCCGACTACGATGTCGAAAAGGCCGAGCGGGGGATTGTGTACATCGATGAAATCGACAAGATCAGTCGAAAGTCGGAAAACCCATCGATTACACGCGATGTTTCAGGTGAAGGTGTCCAGCAGGCTCTTCTGAAACTTGTCGAAGGAACGGTGGCGAATGTTCCTCCCCAGGGAGGACGGAAGCATCCGCACCAGGAGTTTATCCAGGTCGATACCTCCAGCATCCTTTTTATTTGCGGTGGCGCTTTTATCGGGCTGGACAACATCATATCCCAGCGCCTGTCGAGCAAAAGCCTCGGATTTGGCGCGGAAATCCGCTCCCCCGAAGACAGAAAGAGAACGGGAGAGCTTCTGGCCAGCGTAAGACCCGATGATCTGCTCAAGTACGGGCTGATCCCGGAATTTGTGGGACGTTTCCCGGTGATGGCGGTCCTGGATGATCTGGACGAAGCGGCTTTTTACAGAATCCTCACAGAACCGAAAAATGCGTTGGTCAAGCAGTTTGAAAAGCTTTTTTCGCTGGAAAAGGTGCGGCTGCGGATGACCGAAGGTGCGCTCAAGGCCATCTCCCACAAGGCGTTTGTGCAGAAAACCGGGGCCAGGGGATTGAGGGCGATTCTGGAAGAGGTCATGCTGGACCTTATGTATGAAATCCCTTCCGTCCAGAATGTTCTGGAGGTTCTGGTAACCGAAGAGACGATCAACAATCACGAGGCTCCCCGGGTGGTCCGTACGGACAGCATCCGCAAGGATACAGACTCTCCTCTTTCGGCCTAAGACCCGGATTTTGATTGGGGTCCGGGAATCTTCCGTGCCTGGAAAAGGAGGGGGGGAATCGGCCTTCCGTCTATGGAGAGCTGGGTCAGCCGAATCCGAAAGGAGTTCGGATATCCCTGGATGTGCGGAAAGGTGAGAATCCCTTCCCTGTCGTATCCCGGAAATAGCCGAGCCCCGGGAAGGTAGGTCATCCGTACCTGTTTGCGGGTTTCGTTCAGCCTTTTCATCGATGCAGGTGCCATGACTGTTCCGAGAAGGCCTGTTGAAAGGGACTCCAGGAGTTCTCCCTGGTCAAAAGGTCTGTAAACATGTTTGTCCGGAAGTTCTAGAAAAAAATCCATGGGTTGAAAGTCGATGTAACTTTTTCCCTTGTTGCGGATCTGAACAAGGATGGTCGTGTAGTCCGCGTCCAGAATGGGATTGAAGTAGGGAGATCCTGGCCGGATAAATCCGATGTGAAAGAGGATGCCGTCGACGGTCCGGTTCTGATTGTCAAACCGGTAGGTAGCGGATTCGTTCTTGAGAGATTTGAGGTAAAAAAGACCTGCCAGTCTGCTGATGGCCGATACACCTACCAGGGCCAGAATCAGGACCAACAGCGCCCACTGTCCCCATTTGCGGGGAAGGCGTATGTTTTTTCTCTCCGGCATTTTTTCCCTTTGTGCAGAGAAGGGGATGGATCCAGAAATTTTTCCGGGATTGTAGCACGGTTTTGAAAGGGTTTGCATATCCGGTCGCGAGTGATGTTTGTTTTTCTGATTCTGGGGATGGTTTTGTCCGGTTGCAACCGGAGTGCACTGCATCCCTCCCGTTTCTCGGGGACAGGTGTTTTTTCAGGCATCGTCGATCCGGAGCATGTTCTCCCCTATGACCGATCCTGGTCTCTTTTTCTTGGAGACCGTCTCGAAGCGGCTTCCGGTTCCCCGAACATTCTGTTTGGGGAGCGTTTTCGCCAAAGAGTTTCCCGTATCGAAGGGACAGCAGATCTTTCTCCCTGCCGGCAAATCCGTTGCGCTCTCGACAGGGCAAAGATGATTGGTGCCCGTTTTTTGCTTGTTGCGATCCTTCGCCGGGAAGGTGAAAAGAGAGGGACGTTGACATTGGACTACTGGACTGTGTCCCCTCCGCGCCTCCTGCAGTCGATGACCCGCGAATTGCCGGATCCTGCTCTCGGGAGCAGGGTGCTGGGAAATTTCTTGACTCGCATGACGAGAGATTTTCTGAGTCCATCCCTTGTTCTTAATGGTACAGGCAACATCGGACCCGACACGGATCCGGGAAGTGCCATTGAGAAATTGCTTGATCGGGGGCAAGTCGATCAGGCCCTGCGTCTGGCGGAAAATCTCAATCGCAGTCTTCCGGAGGAAAAGAGAACGGCCGAGTTCAACCTGGCGTTTCTTCGAACTCTTCGGGCCTCGGGTCTGATGGACGAGGCCCGGAACCTTGTTTCTTCCGTCATGCAGCGGGGATCGATCAATTCCGGTTTTGTTCTGGAAGCCGCAGACATGTATCGTACCCAAAAAGTCTCTTCCGGAGATCTCCGGAATCTTTATTATCAGGGACTGATGCGTTTGCCGGATGCCCGTTATCTTTGGGGAAAGGTGATGGAAGACCGCGTGTGGAGGGGGCATCCCCGACAGGCTCTTTCAATGCTTTCGCAGTATCGAAAAAAACATCCGGGAGAATTGGATGACCGGATGGTCGGTGTTTTTTACGCCGGAAAGGTTTTCGTCGGGGAATCGCAAGAAGCCGACGAATGGTGGCAAAAGAAATACGATTCCCGCAAATACCACAGGACACTTTTGGCCCGCCATGCATGGCTTTACCGGCAGGCGGAGAAAGGACATCTTCATCGGGTTCGTAAAAAAGCTCAGGAATGGATCCGTGCCGGATATCGAAACGAACCGCTCTATCGGGACCTGATGGTAGCCCTGGGAGGTCTGGGGGAGCCTATCGAAGAAGTGAGGGTGGGGCGGGAGGCCATCCGTAGAGGATATGCGACCGACTGGATAAAAAGTCGGGTATTGTCTTTGGAAGCCAAGGGCTATTAGTGTTTTTTCCTGTCATCAATCTTCCCAACTCTCTGACCCTTTTACGGATTTTTTTGACACCTTTTCTGGTAGCGGTCCTTTTGTACGGAAAAAATCGTCTCGCCTTTTGGACTTTTGTCGTCGGCGGAATTTCCGATGCGATGGATGGAGCCATTGCCCGTCTCCTGAATCAGAAAACGATGATGGGAACGATTTTGGATCCGGTTGCCGACAAGATTTTTCTGTCAGCAACCGTTACCGTCATGTCGGTTGTCGGCATCGTTCCTGCTTGGGTTGCGATCGCCCTTGTCAGCCGGGATTTGATCGTTATTTTGGGAGTATTCCTGTTAAAATGGGTAGAAACTCCGATTCCTATACGGCCCCACTTATGGGGAAAGGTTACGACGCTGATCGAGATCCTCTATCTGTTTCTCGTTTTGATGGGGAATGCAGGATATGGGACTCCCGGTCATCTGGAGGCGATTGCAGTCATGACCGTCATCCTGGCGATTCTGTCCGGTGTCTTTTACGTTTATCAGGGAATAAGGTGGTTTCAGACACATACGAAGTGAAGGGGAAGAGGTTATGGCGCAGGGTCTAACGATCAAGGAGATTTTGCCGGGCTCGCTGGCCGAAGAGGCCGGTATTCCGGCAGGTCACAATATTCTTTCCATCAATGGTAATCCTTTGCGGGATCTGATCGACCTCGAGTTTTACCAGGCGGAAGGCGAACTGATTGTCCAGATCGAAAATCCTGCAGGAGAACGAAGAGAACTTTTTCTGGAAAAAGATCCGGATGAACGCCTGGGAATTGTTCTGGACCCCCCTCCCATCCGCCGGTGTCCCAACGACTGCGATTTCTGTTTTGTTGACCAGATGCCCACCGGACAACGCCAGTCCCTCTATATTCGCGACGAAGATTACCGATACAGCTTCCTCTACGGCAATTTCATCACTCTGACAAACTTGTCCGAGAAAGATTATCGAAGGATTCTGGAGCAGCGTCTTTCTCCGCTCTACATTTCGGTGCATGCAACCGACCCGGTCATTCGCAGAAGGCTTTTGAGAAACGAACGGGCGCCGGACATCCTGGATCGTATCGATCATCTGATCGAGGGAGGGATCCGCTTGCACACACAAATCGTGATTACTCCTGGGATCAACGATGGGGAGGTTTTGGACCGTTCGGTAGAAGAGCTCTCCGCACGTTTCCCGGGGGTCTCCTCCCTGGCAATTGTTCCGGTTGGACTGACGGGGCATCGGGAAGGTCTCCCTTCCATTCGCTCCATCGATAAGGAATTTGCACGGCAGATGCTGGGTGTGATCGAAACCTACCAGAAACCCTTCATGAAAAAATGGGACGATCCATTCGTGTTTCCGGCCGATGAGTGGTACGTCATTGCGGAAAAAACCTTTCCGTCTCTCCGGCGATACGGAAGTCTTCCCCAATTGGGGAACGGAGTAGGGATGGTGCCCCTTTTTTATTCGGACTGGAAAAAAAAGCTTCTCTCTTTCCGGAAAAAAGGATTTTTTTCGATTGGAGCAGAAAGGACGGATTCACCCTGGGTGATGGTGACAGGGACGGCATTTTCTCCTTATCTTGAAAAATTGCTGTCGGATCTCGGACAGGTCCTTGCCCCGGGAAATGGATCAATTGAAAGCATTCGCGTAGAAAACAGGCTCTTCGGTCCTTCGGTGACGGTTGCGGGCCTGCTTGCAGGAGAAGACATTGCAAGCGCTGTCATGAAAGCCAATTTTCCTCCCGGAACAAGGATCCTGGTTCCGGATGTCGCTCTTCGGGCGGATTCCGATATCCTGATCGATGACATGTCTTTGAGAGATATTTCCCGGAAGACAGGCTTTCCGGTAATGTCCGTTCCTTCGGATGCGCGGGGGTTCTGGGAATGGATGGAAAGCTTCGAAGTTTCCCAGTCCAAAGGGGATACTGAAAGTTTTCGGGTGGTTGTTTCGTGATGTCTTGTGTTTTGCTTTCGCCGGCAAAAATCAACCTTTCCCTGCGCATCCTGGGAAAAAGGCAGGACGGTTACCATGAACTTCTGACAGAAATGGTGATGATTTCTCTTGGCGACAGAATGGAATTTTTTAGGACAGACAACCTTTGCGATGTTCTTGAAGTCTCTGGCAGGGTGGTCGACGGGAATCCGGACGACAACCTGATTTTGAGAGCGATCAGGCTTTTTCGGGAATCTCGAAAAGACGAGGGAAATCCTTGTTACTGGAAAGTGAAGCTGGAGAAAAATATTCCTGTTGGTGCTGGTCTGGGGGGAGGGTCCTCGAACGCTGCAGCGGCTTTGTGGGGCATGAATGTTCTTTCAGGGAATCGGCTCTCGCGTATGGAGCTTATGGAAATCGGTGCACGGCTTGGAAGTGATGTCCCCTTTTTCTTGGGAGGACCCAGGGCGGTTGCTTCCGGGAGAGGAGAAAAAATTCATCCGTTTCCCCCGCTTCCTGTCAAGACGATCGTGCTTTGGAATCCTCTCGTTCCTTTATCAACTTCCAGGGTTTACGGGGGGCTAGCGGCTTCTCCGACAAATTCGTTGACAGATTTGGAAACACTACCTAAAATAAGTAGTCTTTTGTCTGAAGATGCAGGCGGTAATGACCTTGAACCCGTGGCGATGTCCATTCTGCCTATTATCCGGAAGGTGAAAGACGCATTGCTGGTAGATGGGGCCGGTTTTTCCCAGATGAGTGGTTCGGGCCCGACTGTTTTCGGAATTTTTGACGATCCCGGACGGGCAAAGTCTGCCTGTCAGGACCTTCAGGAACAATTCGGAGGATGGACGGGGGTTTTTGAAACACTTTCCGCTTCACCATTTGTCAGCGAGTAATTTACTGGGGCGTCGACAAGCGGCAAGTCACGAGATTTTGGATCTCGCATTCCCAGGTTCGAATCCTGGCGCCCCAGCCATAGTTATTTCTTGAAAATGCGATTCCTGTGCGGAATCAGAGTTTCCGAAGCGTTGGGAGAATATAGACTTGCGTCCGGTTAAGGTTTTTTCGGGTAATGCCAATATTCCGGTCGCTCTGGAAATTTCCCGGTATCTGGGGATCAGTCTGGGAGAAGCGACTGTTTCCTCCTTTTCAGATGGGGAAATCCGGGTTCGGGTTGATGAAAATGTTCGCGGGTCCGATGTTTTTGTCATTCAGTCGCTTTCCGATCCTGTCAACAACAATCTGATGGAACTTTTGGTCATGCTTGACGCGCTCAAACGTGCGTCGGCCAAAAGGATCACGGCTGTATTGCCCTACTATGCCTACGCACGTCAGGACCGGAAGGATCAGCCACGTGTGCCGATTACCGCAAAGCTTGTGGCCGACCTGATCACGACAGCCGGTGCAACAAGAGTGCTGACACTCGATCTTCACACGGGCCAGCTGCAGGGATTCTTCAATATACCGGTTGACCATCTGCACGGGACGCCGATTTTGATCGAACCCCTGCGCAAACTGGCGCAAGGGGACGAAAAACTTGTTCTTCTTTCCCCGGATGCCGGAGGGGTGGAAAGGACAAGGGCTTTTGCAAAACGTTTACAGGTCCCTCTGGCAATTATCGACAAGAGACGCGAAGGGCCGAATCAGTCTCAGGTCATGAACATTATCGGCGACGTCGTCGGTCGCACGGCTATTATTCTCGACGATATGATTGATACGGCGGGAACGATCACGCACGGTGCCGGAGCAGCCATAGACGCAGGTGCAAGACGCGTGATTGCGGTCGCGACACATGCGGTTCTCTCGGGACCGGCGCTTGAGCGCCTTAACAAGTCCATGCTGGACGAAATCATTGTAACGAATTCGATTCCCTTGCGGGGAAAAGAAGAAATCTGTCCGAAGATTCGTGTCTATTCGGTGGCTCCACTTCTTGGGGAAGCCATTAAACGGATTCATGAAGAAGAATCCGTCAGTTCATTGTTTATTTAAAATCTGTCGGGTCAGGATTTGTTGCCGGACAGGAGCGGGCTCTGAAAACGGGGAAAGGGATGTGCAATGCAAAATGTTGAACTCGATGCGGAATTTCGTGCGTCTAACGGAAAAGGATTCGCTCGTCGTCTTCGGATGGCAGGACAGATTCCGGCAGTTTTGTACAGTCATGGAAAGGCAACTTCCATCTCCTTGACGCTGGCCCATGTCCAAAAGGCTTTTCATTCTCATGCAGGCAGTCACGCGATCTTCCGTTTGAAGCTCTCCGGGACATCTGATGGCAAGGCATCGGCCATGGCGCTTATTCGGGACGTGCAGAGAGATCCTCTCACCGGAAGGGTTATGCATCTCGATTTCTTCGAGCTGTCGGAGAAAGATATGGTTCGGAACAGAGTTCCGGTCGAAATTGTCGGCGAGGTACCTGTTGGCGTCAAGTTGGGTGGCGTTCTGGAACATCATGTCCGGGAGGTGACGGTGGAATGTCTGCCGGCAGCCATGCCGGATCATATCAAACTCGATGCTTCAACCCTCGGCTTGAACGAATCGTTTCATGTGAGTGATCTTGCAGCATTGCCGGGACTCAGAATTCTGGATAGCCCGGATACTGTTCTTGTTCATGTTCTTCCACCGCGCACGGAAGCTCCGGCTGAAACAGTGGAAGTGACCCCGGTGGAAGCTCCGAAAAAATAGAGTTGTCCGGACAATCCGATGGCTATAAAGGCGATTGTCGGTTTGGGAAATCCTGGCCGGGAATATGAACGTACCCGGCATAACGCAGGCAAGATTTTTCTGGACTCCCTGGCTGAGAGAGTAAAAATTCCGCTGAATCAGAAGAAATCCTCGATGCAGTGGGGGGAAGGGGAATGGAAAGGGGAAAAGCTTCTTTTGGTATTTCCCTTGACCTATATGAACCTTTCAGGAAAAGTCGTGCCCTGGCTCCGGATGAAAAATGTCCTCTTGCCGGAAGACCTTCTGGTCATTCTGGACGACATGGATATCCCTCTGGGAACGTTGCGTTATCGGGAAAAAGGAAAATCAGGAGGACAGAAAGGACTCGCTTCCATCATCGAAGCCTTGGGAGGAGATCGTCTGTCGCGGGTTCGGATCGGCATCGGTAGACCGATCAATGGGCAAAATCCTTCGGATTATGTTCTTGGAACGCTTCACCCGGAAGAACGGATCATTCTGGAAAAGTCGCAGCAACCTTTTTTTGACCTGGTTGACCGCTGGCTCTTTTCGAATGGGATAAAAGAATCCTAGTCCCTGAGCTTCTGTGGACGTGAGACAGTATTCACCTTATTGAAGCCCTCGGAGGCTAGCAAACAGCCAAGACTCCAGGGGAGGAAAGTGTATTGGGATTCCAGTGCGGGATCGTCGGTTTGCCGAATGTTGGCAAATCGACCCTTTTTAATGCTTTGACGTCCGGCAACGCCCAGGTGGCGAACTTTCCGTTTTGCACCATCGACCCCCATGTAGGAGTGGTCCCTGTTCCGGACGAGCGACTGAAACGGCTGGAAGATCTTTACCACCCCAAAAAAACCACGCCGACTTTTGTCGAGATTGTCGATATTGCAGGACTCGTTCGGGGAGCCAGCTCCGGTGAAGGGCTGGGGAATCAGTTCCTTGGACATATCCGAAACGTCGATGCCATTATACAGGTGGTCCGCGTTTTTGACGATCCCGACATTATCCATGTTCATGGAGCGGTCGATCCCGTTTCAGATCTTGAGGTCATTGAAACGGAACTGGTCCTTGCGGACCTCGGCTCTGTCGAAACGCGCCTGCAGAAGCTGGATAAATCGGCAAAGAGCGGGGCCAAGGATCTCGCATTCCAGAAGGAGTGCCTGCAACTCATAAAAACTCATCTGGAAAAGGGGTTGCCGGCGCGTCTGCTGGAAGTGGAGGCGGAGCAGACGGAGTTCCGGAATTCTCTGGGCCTTCTGACACAAAAGCCGGTTATGTACGTGGCGAACATGTCAGATGATTCTTCGGATTTCGGGTCAGACATGTATGGGCGTCTCCTGAAAGCGGTGGAGGCAAGGCACGCACCGCTTCTTCCTGTTTCCGCCCGGATTGAGTCGGAAATATCCTCCCTTCCTCCGGAAGAGCGCAGGATTTTTCTTGATGATCTGGGGGTAAAGGAGTCCGGCCTCGAGAGACTTGTCCATATGGGGTACAATATCCTTGATCTTGTCACGTTTCTGACGGCGGGCGAGGATGAGGTGCGGGCTTGGACAGTGCCACAGGGCACGCTGGCTCCTAAGGCTGCCGGAAAAATTCACTCGGACATCGAGCGGGGATTTATTCGGGCAGAAGTGATGAAATTTGGCGACCTGGACCGTCTTGGATCCGAAAAGGCCGTCAAGGAAAAAGGGCTTCTTCGTCTGGAGGGGAAAGAGTACACCATTCAGGACGGAGATGTGGTGTATTTCCGTTTTCACGTGTAGCGGGCTGATGTCCCGGAAAGGTTTCTCATGGCATTTTATGAGTGTGTTTTTCTGATCAAGTCGAATCTTTCGGATGAGGATATTGCTGCAGTCCTCGGAAAGTTCCAGAACCTTGTTGCTTCCCGGGAAGGAACGGTCCATCATGTGCAGAAGATGGGCAAAAGACGTCTGTCTTACGAATTGAAGAAAGAGCGCCGGGCGGAGTATGTGGTCTTCTTTGTCGAGTTTCAGAAATCGGAAGACGTTGCGGAATTCGATCGTCAGGCCCGGCTTGATGAAAGAATTATAAAGACGATGGTTGTACGGAAAGCCAAGCTTGTGCTTCCCGTCACTGAAGGGGCAGGGGAAGAAAAGTCGGACCATTCCAAAGTGACGAAAGAGGGAGAAGCTGTTTGAGTAACTATAACAAAGTCATCCTGATGGGAAACCTGACCCGGGACCCTGAAGTTCGCTTTACCCGTGATGGCTCTCCTGTTGCCTCCTTCACGCTGGCGATCAACAATCGCTATAAGCAGGAAAATGAAACCCGGGAGGATGTATCCTATATCGATGTGGTCACTTTCGGAAAACAGGCGGACCTGGTCAAGAACTATCTGGAAAAGGGATCTCCTGTTTTGATTGAAGGCCGTCTTCAACAGCGTCGATGGGAGCAGGAAGGTCAGAAGCGCAGCAAGGTCGAGGTCGTCACGCAGACAATTACTTTCGTTGGTTCAGGACGTCGATCAGGTTCTTCTTCTGCCAGCGCTCCGGAAGAAGAGTCCGGATTCCAGGGGTTTTCACCGGAAGCCGGGAGCGACGGAGATATTCCATTTTGAGAGTCCTTCCAAGGGAAGACTCTAACATTATCATTATCTGAAGGCTCAGGAGGAAGGTCACGATGAGTTCACCCGCAAGATCATTCCAGCGCAAAAAAGTTTGCAGATTCTGTATTGAAAAACTGGAGATCGATTACAAGGACATCAATACGATGAAAGGCTTTTTGACGGAACGCGGAAAGATTATTCCGCGAAGACTTTCAGGAACATGTTCCCGGCATCAGAGAAGTTTGGCTGCTGCGATAAAACAAGGACGAAACGTCGCCTTTTTTGCGTTTTCCGAGGAAAAGTAGACCTGAAACCCAAATTTCCCTTTGTGCCACTCCTGCTCTCGACTTCCACGTCGGCAGCCTTGTTTGTCGGGATTTTCTTTTTCCCGAGGGCGGGATACTTTGTGGCCATGTTTTCGGGTGTGCCCCTGGCTCTGGCACAGATTGCCTACCATCGCTACCAGTTGGGTGTGGGAGCGATGGTTCTCTCCGGTCTTGTTATTGAACTTCTGACGCGCCATCCTCTTTCCCTGTTGTTGTATATTGCCTGGGCGGGAATGTCAGGTGTCCTCGCCGGTGAGCTCGTTCGCCGGCACAAGGATTTTTCTTCTTCGGTCTTCGCCATATCCCTGCAGATGATCGCCTTTTTTTCCTTCCTGATGGGGTTCTTTTATCTCCGGACGGGAGGAAAGGTTCTGGAAGGATTAAAACAGGAGATGTTTCGATCTTTTGACCAGGTCGTCCACCTCTATCTTCAGAACGCGCCTTCACCGATCCCGGCTGTGGACCAGGCCCTGATTCTGAAAATGGAGCCAGAGCTTTTTTCGTCTTTCTTGACGCTCATACCGGGTGTCTTCGTTGCGACAGTTTTTCTCACGGCCCTGATTCTGATGGGGATGGTCAAGGGGATTCTTTCCCGAAAGAGTGCTGCGGGTTTCGGTTACGGCATCGATCGGTGGGTTCTATGGGATCCATTGATCTTTTTCCTTGTTCTCGCACTGGCTCTGATCGCAATTCCGGTGCATGCTGCCAGGCTTGCCGGGGTCAACCTTTTTTTTAGCCTTTCTATCCTTTATGTGGGACAGGGCGCGGGTGTTATTGTATCGTATGCAAAAAGCCGGAAGTTTGGTCGATTGTTCTGGATTGTGGCGGCAAGCTTTATCCTTTTGCAACCTTTGATCCTATTACTGTTGGGGATTGTCGGAGTTCTGGATGTCTGGGTTGACTTCCGAAAGATCCGTCCGTCGGCAGATGACGAATCCAGAGAAGCCTGAAGCCTGCCTGTCCTCCCGATTGTGGTCAGGCTGCCTTATGGCAGTATGCATTCTCTCTCTGGCAGGCTGCGTAAACTACCACACGTCTCCATGGGGGCATTCATCCGTCTCAGGTGACGAAGGACAAGGTCCGTGGGGCCATTCTTCTTCTGGGGAAGATTTTGTCACTCATGGGCAGGAGACGGGAGTTGCTTCCTGGTACGGCCCAACATTTTACGGTAAAAAGACTGCGAGCGGAGCAATCTTCCGGAAGAATGCCCTGACAGCCGCTCACCGGACACTTCCTCTTGGAACGCGTGTTCATGTGGAAAATCTGGATAATGGCAGGTCGGTGGATGTTGTTATCAACGATCGAGGTCCATTTGTTCGTGGTCGAATCATTGATCTTTCATGGAAGGCAGCTGATGAAATCGGCATGTTGGGCAGAGGGACCGCTCCTGTCCGTCTGACGGTCCTGAATGGCAGACCATTCTCTGCTCCTGTCGAACAGATCGCAGAAGGAACGTTCGAAGTACAGGTAGGCTCCTTTACTTCTTATGACGAAGCGAAGAACTATCTGCAGAAGATGCATCGGTATCCGAATGCCCATATAGTAAAATCTTCTTACCCGGGCGGCTCGATATACAGAGTTCGGGTTGGAAAATTCCAATCAATGTCCCGGGCTCGCAATTATGCCCGGACCCTTCGGTCGGATTTGGGAGAGGCCTTTGTTGTGCGTCAATAGATAGATGCCGGAGTGTTTTCTTCTTACGGCTGTTTTTTTAATTTTAACCACAAAAGGAGAACGTCATGGATGAAGCTATCGTCAAGAAAAAAATCGAGAAACTTGATACCCGTCGCTCGGGACTCAAAAAAAAGAGACAAGAGATTTGTGAAAAGATTGATGAAACGCAACGATCAAAAGATAAGGATCTGAAAAGGATCAAGAAACGTCTTCGCCGGGTTTACCAGAAAAAAGAACGCTTCACCCGTCTTTTGCCGGCTACCAAGGAAGCGGGAAAAGGAGAGGGTTGAGGAATGGCCTCCTGGGAGTACCGGGTATTTGGTGTCAGCCGGGAGCAGGTGGAGAACCAGCTGAACTTCATTGGGGAAGAAGGATGGGAGCTTGTTCAGGTCATTGTCATGAACAATCCGGAAGTTCCTTACCAATGCATTTTTAAGCGTCGCCAGGACGAAATTCCCGTCTGACCATGTTCAGCTTGCGGATCCGGATATTTCTTTTCGAATGTTCCGGTCCGCTTCGTTAAGGGTAGAAATCGTTTTCGGGTCAAGATTTCTTGCCTGTTCAAGAGACAACTGCAGGAGCTTGGTTGTGTTTGAAAGATTCTGCGGGGTCCCCTTGGCGGAAGAGGCTTTTCGAATGTTTTCCAGGGCCGACCGGATTGCCGAGTCGGCCTGTCCGTAGTTTTGGTCCAGGATGTCCCGCACGGCATCTTCAATGGAAGATTCCGCCATGTGGAGATGAAGGGAGCGCTTGACCCTACGGAGAGATTTCATGGCATCTGTTTTTTCTTTATTGAGTTGGGACTGAAGCGTGGTGACCTGATTCTGTATTTTTCCCAGCTTCCGGGAGTTCTGTCCAGACTGTACGACAAGATACCCGACTCCCAGAACGCTCAGTATCAGTATAATGAGAAGCCATCTCATTGGATTGTCCTTTCTCTGGAAGGATTGTCCCGGCAAATACGGGAGAGGGTTCCGTTTGGTTGAAAAACTCCGGAAACTGGAGCCATGATAATCAATGTGCCGGAGGTTTTCCATATGTCCCGGAGCAGAGGGATAAAAGCATGACGAATATCAAAGTGGGGGGACTGCCGATCGATCCATCAGGGTCTGGACATAAGTCCCCGGATTTTCAGGACAAGACTGTCGGCATCGTGAGTCTTGGATGTCCCAAGAACCTGGTGGACACGGAGTCCATGATTCACGCGTTGATCGAAAAGGGATTCCGAGTGATTCCCGAGCTGGAAAAGGCAGAAGTCATCGTGGTCAATACCTGCAGTTTTGTCACGGATGCCCGGAGAGAATCCATCGATACCCTTCTGGAAATGTCCCAGTACAAGGAGAACGGCAAGGCAAAAGTTCTTGTGGGTGCCGGGTGTCTGGTTTCCCGTTATCGAGAAGAGCTCCCAGGTCTTTTGCCTGAGGTAGACATGCTTCTGTCTCCTGCCGAGGAAACTTCAATTGGCGACCGGCTCCTGTCTTCCTCTGTGGTCAGGAACACCTTAACCTCTGCTTCTCTCATAGCGCCTGCGTCCATTCCTTTCCGACGGAAAAGGCTGACTCCGACTCATCGAGCCTATCTGAAGATTTCCGAAGGATGCGATCACACATGTTCCTTTTGCGCAATCCCGCTTTCTCGCGGACTCCAGGTCAGCCGGTCGCGAGAGAGCCTTCTGGAAGAAATCCGGATGATGGCTGATGAAGGTGTTCGGGAAGTTACGCTCATTGCGCAGGATCTTACGCGGTACGGGAGTGATCTGGACGACGAAGACGGGCTTCCCCGTCTTCTGGAAGAGATTGACCGGATTGGCCGGATTCCATGGGTCCGACTGCTGTATGCCTATCCAACTCTGGTGACGGACCGGCTTCTGAAAGTTATCCGGGATTCCTCCACAATCCTGAAGTATCTTGACATACCCTTCCAGCATGTCAGCGGAACGGTCTTGAAAAGAATGAACCGTCCCGGCAACAGGGATTCGACTATGCGTCTTATTGACCGAATCCGTCAGACTATCCCAGAAATCACTTTGCGAACCACTTTCATTGTGGGGTTCCCCGGAGAGACGGAGGAGGAGTTTTCAGAAATTGAACAATTCCTGGAATGGGCCCGTCTGGATCATGTGGGGGTTTTTCCTTTTTCACGTGAGGAAGGGACTCCATCCCATGATATGGATGGGCAGATTCCTGCCCGCGTGAAGACGCAGAGACGAAAGAAACTGATGGGGGTTCAGAAAAGGATTTCTCTGGATAAAAAAATGGACTGGGTCGGAAAAGTCGTGCCTGTCCTGATCGAAGGGCCTTCCGAGCAGTCTCCGCTGGTCTTGTCGGGCAGACTTGAAGGGATGGCTCCGGACGGGATTGATGGGGAAGTCCTTGTTCTCAGCGGAGAGGCAGCTCCCGGAAGTATTGTCCCCTGTCGGGTTAAAAGAGTCCATGCATATGACATCGAAGTCTGGGAAACCTCTGTTTTGGAAGAAGAGTCAACCACCCCGCCCTGAAGGGCGGAGCTTGAAGGGAGGTTCGACAAGCTCGGGTTGACCAGGGAGAGCGGTAGCCAACCCGCTACGTTGTCGGAAAGTTCAAGACCCACCCCGGGATGCTTCCTCAGTTCCGGGCTCTGGAAGTCCCGGTCGCAGACAACCGCGAGGGCAAGGGCGAAACGGGCCGGGACAAAACGCTGTCTGACACCATTCCCGAGGGGAGACGCCCCGCGAGGGGCGCGTCACGGTCGCAAGGCCAGAAACACGTAAGGACAGGGAGCAAGAAATGCAGGTTTTTGTGCTGGACAAGAAAAAGAACCCTCTCATGCCCTGCCACTCGGCCCGGGCCAGGGAGCTTCTGAGAGAAGGCCGGGCCGTGGTCCACCGTCTCACCCCGTTCACGATCCGGCTGAAAGACCGGATCGGGGGCGACACCCAGCCCGTCCGGATCAAGATCGACCCCGGATCGAAGACCACCGGCATCGTCGTGGTCCGGGAGGAGGAGAAGGACGGGGAAAAGACCGTCCACATCCTCCATGCGGCCGAGATTCCCCACCGGGGACCGCAGATCAGAAAGAAGCTGGACCAAAGACGGGCCTTCCGGAAACGAAAACGGTCGAGGCTCCGCTACCGCAAGCCCCGGTTCGACAACCGAGGACGGCCCGAAGGCTGGCTGCCCCCTTCTCTCCGCCACCGGGTGGAGACCACGATGTCCTGGGTCGAACGCTTCCGGAAGCTCGTTCCCGTCGCGGGGATCAGCCAGGAACTCGTGAAGTTCGACCTCCAGAAGACGGAAAACCCGGAAATTTCCGGTATCGAATACCAGCAGGGAACATTGGCCGGATACGAAGTCCGGGAATACCTCCTGGACAAGTGGGGCCGGACCTGCACTTACTGCCAGGCGAAGGATGTTCCGCTGGAGATCGACCACATCCATCCCCGGAGCCTTGGCGGATCGGACAGAGTCTCCAACCTGACTCTCTCCTGCCGGGCCTGCAACCGGAAGAAGGGAAATCGTCCGGTCGAGGGGTTTTTGGCAAAAAGGCCGGATGTTCTGAAACGGATCCGCTCCCGGGCCAAGGCCCCGCTGAAAGATGCGGCGGCCGTCAACGCCACCCGGTGGGCTCTGTTCGAAAGTCTCAAGGCGACCGGACTTCCTGTCGAGACCGGCTCGGGGGGCCGGACCAAGTTCAACCGGACCCGGCTCGGCCTCCCCAAGACCCACGCCCTCGACGCGGCGTGCGTCGGGCAAGTCGATCATGTCCTGAACGCGGACAGTCCGGTTCTCCGGATTGCGGCCACAGGCCGGGGATCCTACCAGAGGACAAGGCTCGACTCCTTCGGGTTCCCGAGAGGATTCCGGACCCGGACGAAGCGGCATTTCGGTTTCGCCACCGGGGATCGGGTCCGGGCGGTCGTCCCTTCCGGAAAGAACGCCGGAACTCATGTCGGACGGGTCGCCGTCCGATCCTCGGGGAGATTCAATGTCCGGACTACCGCTGGGCTTGTTCAAGGGATCTCTCACAAGTACTGCCGGCTGATCCAGCGGGCCGACGGATACGGGTATTCACTCGATCGGAAAGGAGAAGGCGCATTCCTCCCCGGCGTAAACGCCGAGGTCTCCAATGCGCGCCAAGGATGAAGTGTGCAATTGACTTTCCCGGAGAGATCCGCGCTTAAAGATTGGAGTCCTCCGTTGTCAGGGGTTTTCTTTCTCGGAGCGCTGGAAGAATGGCGAAGGCAAGAGCGGTAACGGAATGGATCAAGAAACCCGCATAGAGAAGAGCCCTGTCAGATCCCCAAATTCCCGAAAGGATCAAAAGAGATCCCGCCATTCCGGCAGTCTTCCCGGATTTTTCCGAACAAAAAGACGACCCCGCCAAGAGATAAAGCCATGCCAACAAAAGGAAAGTCATTGAAGGTCCTGGCGTCTCTTTCCAGCCGGATCCGGACAGAAGAAGAATCGCGCCTGTCAACAGGAAAGTCCCGGTCATGGAATGACTACGGAAGGAACGATATTCCAGAAGGAGCGCCAACAGAAGCAAGGACATGGAGATGATGACCCAGGAGAGGATCTCCGGAGTCATTGGAATGACAAAAAGGCATGCGATCCCCGCAAGATATAACAAAGCTGTCAGAGATCTGCGTTTCAATGGGGACTGCTTGTTCCGATCCGGGACTGACAGGAAGACGGAAGAAGCCGTCAGAGTGAAAGCGATCCCCATCAGTCCATGTAGAAGAATGCCGCGAAATGGAATGGGATCGATCGATGGTCGGGCGAGGGTGAGTCCCAGAAGAATTCCCGTCAGGACAGTCAGTAGAAATCCCCAGAAAAGAAGGCGTTCCAGCCGTGTCTTGTCATAAAGAAAATCGGATGGAAGGATTTTTTGCAGCACCCGCCCTCCAAGCAGGATCATCAGCCCGGATTCAGCTACAACCAGAGATCGTGGAACAAAGGAAAATCCGAGTATCAGCGTGATCCCTCCGATGATGACCAGCGCCATCCCTCTTCCGGAAACCGCCGTGAGCGGCAGTCTGTTGAGGAAAACGGTGGGGAGAACAACGAGAATCGCCAATGAATGTAAAAGGGAGAGGAAAGGAAAGTTCAGAACCGGGGTCTCTATGTGAAATCCATGAAAGATCACATACAGATCCGAAGAGATGAGGGAGAGACCAGCAAGAATTTTCCAGCGTAAGAAATCTCGCTCATGCATGATTTTATTCATCTTTTACGCTAAAATTCTCCAGGCGAATTGCGAGAGTGGCGAAACGGCAGACGCACCAGACTTAGGATCTGGCGGGGGAAACTCCGTGCGGGTTCAACTCCCGCCTCTCGCACCAAAGCATTGGTTGGGGCTGGTCGGCAAAGGTATGCTCGGTAACACGTTTTGTCCAGTCCAGAGAGCAATCTTCCGATTGGATTTTGAACGGTAACGTATTTTATTCGGGATTTCCAGCAGGGTCGATGTGGCAGGGGATTGTCTCTTTATCTTGGAGGGCGGAAAATGTCAAAAAAGATTGTCATTCTGGGAAGCGGTATTGCCGGAACAATTGTGGCGAATCAGATCGCGCGTAAAATTTCTTCGGAGATCAAATCCGGATCCGTTTCTCTGACCCTTCTGGGAAACACCGACAGACATCATTATCAGCCAGGATGGCTCTATATCCCCTTTGACCTTGTACGCCCCGAAGAAATCCAAAGGCCGCAGAAATCTCTTTTGGATCCTCTTGTCAAATTTGTTGTCGATCCTATCGAGAAAATCGATCTTCCTTCCCAAAAGCTGGTTTCATCTGCCAAACGCGAATATCCCTTTGATGTTCTTGTGATTGCGACGGGCTCAGTCCCTCGCCCGGACCTGATTCCCGGACTTGAAAATGCCGGACACTGGTTCTATACGGAAGAGGGAGCGCTGAAGCTTCGAGATGCTCTAAGAGGGTTTTCCGGAGGAAAGATTGTTGTGGCGATGGGCGTTCCCCATAAATGTCCTGTGGCCCCTCTCGAAGTTACGCTCATGCTGGATGATTACCTGCGACATCGCGGAATACGGGATAAGTCGGAAGTTTTCTATACTTATCCTGTAGGGGCGCTTCATACTCTACCGGCAGTTGCCCAGTGGGCCGTTCCTGTTTTCGAAGAACGCGGTATCCGTTCAGAAACCTTTTTTAACATGAAGGAAGTCGATGTAGAAAAGAAAACTCTCACCAGTCTTGAAGGATCGACAGTTTCCTTTGATCTTTTGATCACTATCCCTCCTCATCGAGGAGCAAAAGTGATTCTCGACAACAATTTGGGTGAAGGGGGATGGATCCCGACGAACAAGCAGACGCTTCAGATGGAAGGGCATGAAAACGTTTTTGTGGTGGGAGATACCACGAATCTTCCTGTTTCCAAGGCTGGTTCAACGGCCCATTTTTCTGCCGATATACTGGTTGAAAATGCCATTAGCGTCGTCCATGGGGAGAAGGCTTCCCGAATATATGACGGAAAAGTGTTTTGCTTTATTGAGACAGGCAAAAACCAGGCGACATACATCTCCTTCAACTATACGAATCCCCCGGCTCCTCCTCCGCCAACCTCTACCGTTCATTGGATGAAGCTCTCTTACAACAGACTATATTGGTTGACTGCGCGCGGAATCCTTTGAGATAGGGGGAAGAGGGATGGAAAGACCAGATCAGGCAGGGGCTCTGGAAAAGAAAATGACAGAGCCGGAAACGGAAAAGATCATGTTAAGCCTTCTCGAACGTGTCAGGATTCTGGAAGAAACTCAAATTGCCGGGAAGGCTGTTTGGGATATTCAGACGAATTCGATTGTTGAACGTCTTGCGGATTCGGTGGAAAAAGCATCGATATTGCTGGATCGGCTGACGAGTCCGGAGTCGATGCTTTTGCTGGAGAAGATCGAAAGAAGCTCTCCCACTCTTCTCCATATGCTTGAAATCATAGAGATTGCGGACAAAACGGGGGCCTTTCAGTCCTTTGCGGAGCTGGGGGGGGCCGTTCGGGCGCTTCAGGTCATAGGCGTCGACACACTGATCGAGCGAGTCGCTACACAGGCGGAGAAAACCTCCGAAATCCTGGACCGAATGGAACATCTACCTCTTGAAGAGCTGACGGAGGCACTCAGTTTCATGAAAGAGGTCGGGGCCTTGGAAACTGTTCCGGAGATTGCCACAGCGATCGTTGCCCTTCGCCGGATTTTAACGGATTCCCTGATTGAGAAAGTGATGAGTCTTTTGGAAACGGCAATTTCCTGGCAAGGGAATGTTTACAATGTCCTGAAACAGGTATCGTTATCCCCCTCGGGAAGCCCCGGTGGCATCATGGGAGCCATACGTCTGTTAAGCAATCCGGAGACACAGGAAACACTGGCATTCGTTCTGGAGGGGTTTCGGCAGGTGAAGGTAGCGATGAAGCCTTGACTGGAAAACTCCGGAACGGTGGGCTTGTGGGAATCAGAGTGCATAAGCATTGACAAAGTGAAAACCCGAGAATATAATTCCCTTTTGTTTTTGGGCTTGAAAATTAAATATTGAAGATTGAAATTTGAGTCTGGGGTTCCCTTTTCCCAAGATTCCTTAGGGCTTTGTTATAGAGGGCTTTGTTATAGAGTGGGTTTAGCCCGAGTATGGGGAGGTTCCCGAGTGGACAAAGGGAACAGACTGTAAATCTGTCGCCGGACGGCTTCGGAGGTTCGAATCCTCCCCTCCCCACCAGTTTGCGATTGAGTTTCCAGTCTAGACTGTTTTGACTTTTATGGCGGGAATAGCTCCGCGGTAGAGCGCCAGCCTTCCAAGCTGGATGTCGCGGGTTCGAATCCCGTTTCCCGCTCCAATTCTTGTCCGAAGGCCGGGTATGCCCTTGTAGCTCAGTTGGCAGAGCACATCCTTGGTAAGGATGAGGTCACCGGTTCAATCCCGGTCAAGGGCTCCATGAATCTGACCAGTGTTGTTGTGTCTCTTCAGGCAGTTTCCTTGTCGGATTGTTTTATGGAAGCGTCTGTAGATCTTGTTTGTCACTTTTTCATGTGCATCGGAGGCATGGATGTCCAAAGCGAAGTTTGAAAGAACAAAACCCCATTTGAACATCGGAACGATCGGTCATGTCGACCACGGGAAGACGACGCTGACGGCAGCGATCACGCGGGTGTTGGCAGCGAAC